>NZ_JBHVDX010000002.1:0-114270 GCF_042802555.1 Streptomyces sp. NPDC057474
CCCCTGTGCTGACCCGGAGCCCCGAGCTCCCAGGGTCATTCCCCTCGGACCGTTTTCCCGAAGCGGTCCGCCTCCCGTTGAAGATCTCCCCTCGGCGGGGGCGGGCAATCCTTGAGGGTGGTCACTCGAATGAGGGGTGTTGCCGCCAAGAGCGGCATCTTCGAATGTGTATTCGATAACGTGTGCGGCGTGGCGTTGCGTGACCCGTGCCATGACTGACGCGCGCACCCCACACGTAACGTGTCAACCGATATGCACGCTGTAACACAAGTGCTCGCCGTCCGAGCGGCGCGCACGGCGGCGACAGCAGCCGGAGCAACAGCGGAAGCCACGGCGGAAGCGACAACGGATGCAACGCGGAAGCAGCAGCGGAACAGCGGTACGACAGCAGTTGGGACGAGTGGACCGGCCGGCTCGAAGCGGGAGCGAGAGGCGGGAGCGAGCGGTCCGGGCGGGAGTCTGGGGGGTGCCAATGGTGCGGCGTATCGACGTGACGGGAGCGGGCGGCGTGGGTCTCGCCGCTTGGGAGTTCGGCGACCCGCCCAAGGCCGGCGAGAACGAGCCCCGGCCCGGCGTCCTCTTATTGCACGGCCTCATGGGCCGCGCCTCACACTGGGCCCCCACGGCCCGCTGGCTCTCCGAACGACACCGTGCCGTCGCTCTCGACCAGCGCGGCCACGGCCAGAGCGCGAAGCCCGAGCAGGCCGCGTACACCCGTGAGGCCTACGTCGAGGACGCCGAGGCCGCCGTCGAACAGCTGGGTCTCGCCCCGGTCGTCCTCATAGGCCACGCCATGGGCGCGCTGACCGCCTGGCAGCTGGCCGCCCGCCGACCGGACCTGGTGCGCGGCCTGATCATCTGCGACATGCGGGCCTCGGCGCTGGGCGCCGCCTCGCAGCGCGAGTGGGAGGGCTGGTTCAAGGCCTGGCCGCTGCCCTTCGCCACCCTCGCCGACGTCCGCAAGTGGTTCGGCGAGGACGACCCCTGGGTGGAGCGCCCCAGCCCGTCCCGCGGCGAGTTCTACGCCGAGGTCATGCACGAGGCCCCCGACGGCTGGCGGCCCGTCTTCGACCCCGAGCAGATGCTCAAGACCCGCGAGACCTGGGTGTACGACGCGCATTGGGAGGAGCTGACCCAGGTCCGCTGCCCCGCCCTCGTCGTCCGCGGCCTCGACGGCGAGCTGGGCCGCGCCGAGTCCCAGGAGATGGTCCGCGTCCTGCCCCACGGCCAGTACGCCGAGGTCGCCGACGCCGGCCACCTCGTCCACTACGACCAGCCGGACGCATGGCGCGCGGCGATAGAGCCGTTCCTGGACAGCTTCTCGGACTGAGTGAATGCAACTGAGTGAATCGGACTGAGTAAAAGGGCTCCGAATCGGCGAATTCCAGGGGCCCTTCCACGTCGTACGGCGACGCACGTCGTACGGCGACGCACGTTGTACGGCCACGAGTTCGGTTCGGCCCAGCCCTGGGGACGGGTAGTCGGGGCGGGGCGAGAAGCTACCCCTTGCTGACCGCCGTCAGAATCTCCGGCAGCCGTCCGGCCGTCCGGGGCGCCGCCAGCCGCAGGCCCAGCTCCGCGATCCCCGCCCCGTACGCCGTCCCCACCGGCAGCAGCAGCCACGCCCAGGAGTCGCCGTCCGCCGAGACGTGCAGCCAGATGGTGAGGCCGATGACCGGCAGGCACAGCAGCGCGGCGGCCACCATGCCGCCGAAGACGGAGATCCAGGCGAGACCGGCCTGCCCGGGGGCGACGCTCTTGTAGCCCTCCTGGGGGATGGAGTAGGGGAAGCGGGCGGAGGACCAGGCGCCGGTGGCGAGCATGGCGCCGAGGAGGGCGAAGGAGAGGCCGAGGGCTTCGGGGAGGGCGGGCCAGTCGCCGAGGAGCGCCGTGGTCAGGACGGTGACGAACGTGGCGTACGGCAGGGTGACGACCAGCAATGCCAGGGCGCGGCCGCGTAGTTCGACGTACGCGTCCCGCGTGGACGAGATCGTCATGGCGACCATCCAGAACGCCGACGTGTCCTGTCCGAACTGGTTGTACATCAGGATGCCGAGCATCCCCGCCGCGAAGCAGGCGAAGTAGATCGAGCCGGTGCCCTGCAGGGCGTTGAAGACGGGCACGATCAGACCGATGGCGAGCGACGTCACCCACGCCGCCTTCGTCTTCGGGTCCCGCCAGATGTAGCGCAGACTGCGTTCCATGATCGTGCCGGTGCGGCCGGCGGGGAGGAGGCGGCTCAGTCCGGTGGAGCGCGTCCGCTCCCGCCCCGTATCGCCGGCCTGGAGTGTGGAGCCGTCCGGGGCGGTCATCAGCCGGGTGAGCATCCCTGCCCACAGGCGCAACAGCACCGTCAACGCGATTGCGGACAGGGCTAGTTGGGCCACGGCGACCCCGTAGGACCCCTCGCTCGCCGCCTGCACCGCGCCGAGCGCCGACGACGGCGGGATCCAGCTCAGTACGTCCGCCGCCGGCTCCAGCTGTCCGAGGCCGGACGAACCCAGGCGCTGCGCGCCGAAGTTGACGGCCTGGGCGCCGATCGCGATCAGGAGGCCGCTCAGGACGGCGAGGTCGCGGCCCCGACGGCTGGCCAGGAGGCGGATGTTGGCGGCGGCCACTGCTCGGGCGAGCGCGACGCAGCAGAGCAGCGCGAGGGGCACGGCGGCCACGGCGGTGACGTACGCGACCGTGCCCCGCGCCAGCGCGACGACCGATCCGAGGAGCACGCACAGCGTGAACAGCGGGCCGATGCCCACCAGGGAGGCCGCGAGCAGCGCCCTTACGAGCGGGCTCGGGCGCAGTGGCAGCATCACCAGCCGCGTCGGGTCCAGCGTCTCGTCCCCGCTGGGGAAGAACAGCGGCATCACCGCCCACCCGAGCGCCAGCAGCGCCACCAGCGGCACGGTCACGGCCGCCGCGTGCTCGTCGCCCCGCAGCGCGATCAGTCCGATCAGCTGGAGCGCCGCGAACAGCAGCACGAAGACGACGGAGAAGACGTACGCGGCCCGCCGCCCGGCGGACTGCCGCAGTCCGTTGCGCAGGAGCGACAGTTTCAGCCGTACGACGACGGAGGTCACCGACGCGGCACCCGATGGGCCCGCCGTGCTCATCGGCCGTCCGCCCCGCCGCCGCCCAGCCAGTCCAGGTTCGAGCCGGTGTCCCGTTCGCCCGCGCCCACCAGCTCCAGGAACGCCCTCTGCAGTGAGGGCGCGTCACCCCGTACGTCGGCGAGGGGGCCGTGGGCGCGGATGCGGCCGGCGACCAGGACGGCCACCCAGTCGCAGAGGGACTCGACCAGCTCCATGACGTGGGAGGAGAAGACGACCGTGGCGCCGGAGGCGGTGTACCGCTCCAGGACGCCCCGGATGGTCTGGGCGGAGACGGGGTCGACGCCCTCGAACGGCTCGTCCAGGAAGAGGACTTCGGGGTTGTGGAGGAGGGCCGCGGCGAGGCCGATCTTCTTGCGCATGCCCGTCGAGTAGTCGACGACGAGCTTGTGCTGGGCGCCCGCGAGGTCCAGGACGTCCAGCAGCTGGGTGGCCCGCTTGTCGACCTCGGCGCCGGGCAGTCCGCGCAATCGGCCGGTGTAGGCGAGGAGTTCACGTCCGGTGAGGCGGTCGAAGAGCCGCAGCCCCTCCGGCAGGACGCCGATGCGGGCCTTCACCTCGACCGGGTCCCGCCACACGTCGTGCCCGACGACCTCCACGGACCCCTGGTCGGGGCGGAGCAGTCCGGTGACCATCGACAGGGTGGTGGTCTTCCCGGCCCCGTTCGGCCCGACCAGCCCGACGAACCGCCCGGCGGGCAGCTCCAGATCGATCCCGGCGACGGCGGCCTGGGCCCCGAACCGCTTCCACAGCCCCTGGACACGTACAGCGACGACACCACTCATACCGGCCGCTCCTTCCGGTAGACCGCGCCCCCGAGTCCTTTGTCTTTCAGGGGCGCGGGGAACCGCGCGAACAACCACGACTCACCCGCAGCCGCGAAACCGACCCGCAGCCCTCACCCGGAGCGTTACCGACGCCCATCCCTACCGCACGCGTAAGCGAGCGGCGAGATCAATTCTTCGGCATCCGGCAGCCACCGATTCGCCGGCGTGGGCCGTCGAGCCCACTGCACGGCACCCCGAGACCCGTACCGCGTCGGCGGAGCCGCCACGAACTCGCCCTCGCCCAACGCCTTGAGGTCGAGAGCCAGCGGCGACCAGCCCAACTTCCGTACCAGATCGGGGACCTTGACGGAGGCGCCGGGCAGCACGAAGAAATGCATCCGACGATCCGGCGTCCAGGTCACCGGCCCGAGGGTCAGCTCCATGCGTTCCATGCGGGCCAGCGCCAGCAGGCCGGCGGTCTCGGGAACGTCGATCGTGTCGAACGTACGGCCGGTCGGCAGCAGGATCGACGCGGTGGGCTGCTTCGACCACAGACGGCGTGCGACGGTCGCACTGCCTGTCGCCTGGGTCCCCCAGTCCTCGCGCGCCGGGTGCGCGCCGGGGGTGGCGCACGCCGGGTTGCCGCAGGAGCAGTGCTGCACCCCGTCGACGGCTTCCAGCCATGTACCGGGGAACACGTCCCAATGGCGCTCTTCGGCGTATCGAACGGCGGTGTCCAGCAGCGATTCACCACGCTGCTTCGGGATTTGGGCAGCTTCAGGGCCCGCGATGGTCTCTTCCACGATGAACACAACTCTAGCGGTCATCAGGGGTTACGGAAGTCACATGCGCGGGGGAGAGCATCCTTAACGGGGCCGGGGCGCATGGGTGCACGGCCGGGGGCGCGCGGGAGGGATCACGGAGTGGGCCGGGTAGCCACGTGTGGGGTACAGCATCCGTGTTTACCCCGGCAATTCTGGCATGTCTCGCATCTTCGGTATGTCGGCGGGGCATTGATCTTCGAGGCCGGATCCTTTCGATGTGTGGGTACGCGCTTTCGGTACGCGTGTTCGGTGCGTGGGCGCCGTGCGTACCGGTGGCGCGTGACCGCGTGTGCGAAGAGGTGCGAAGAGGTTCGACCGCTGAAGGCACGTCAACTCGGTGCGTGGGCAAGGCACCACAGCCACAGGGGGTACGCCATGGCCGCAAGGCCGCTCGTCGCCAGGCAGCCGAACGAACGACTGCAGGCGCTCATCCAGGAAGCCGGCTGCTCCAACGCGGGGCTGGCCCGGCGGGTCAACATGTGCGGCGCCGAGCACGGGCTCGATCTCCGCTACGACAAGACATCCGTCGCGCGCTGGCTGCGCGGACAGCAGCCGCGGGGCCGGGCGCCCGCGATCATCGCCGAGGCCCTGGGCCGCAAGCTGGGCCGCACGGTCACCATCGACGAGATCGGCATGGCCAACGGCAAGAACCTCGCGTCCGGTGTCGGCCTCCAGTTCTCGCCGACGGTACTGGGAGCGATCGAACAGGTCTGCGAGCTGTGGCGCAGTGACGTGGGGCGGCGGGACTTCCTCTCCGGGTCGTCCGTCGCCGCCTCCGCGCTCGTCGAGCCCAGCCGCGACTGGCTGATCTCCGCGCCGGACTCCCAGGTGGCCCGCTCGGCGGGACCCCGGGTGGGGCTGGCGGACGTGGATGCCGTGCGTGCGATGACGCAGGCGCTCGTCGACCTCGACCACCAGTACGGCAGCGGGCATGTACGGCCGGTCGTCGTGCACTACCTCAACAGCGTCGTCTCGGGGCTGCTGGCCGGCTCCTACCGGGAGTCCGTGGGGCGGGAGTTGTTCGCCGCGGTCGCGCGGCTGACCGAGCTCGCCGGGTACATGGCCGTCGACACCGGGCAGCCCGGCCTCGCCCAGCGCTACTACATCCAGGCGCTGCGCCTCGCGCAGGCCGCGGGCGACCGTGCCTACGGCGGATACGTCCTCGCCGCGTCCATGAGCCATCTCGCCGCGCAGCTCGGAAACCCGCGGGAGATCGCGCAGTTGGCGCGCGCGGCGCAGGAGGGGGCGCGGGGGCGGGCGACTCCGCGTGCGGAGTCGATGTTCCACGCGGCGGAGGCGCGCGGGCACGCGCTGATGGGCGACGCGCGCGCGGCGCAGGTGGCGGCGGGGCGGGCCGTGGAGGCGCTGGAGGCGGCGGACCCCTTGTCCGGGGACGACCCGGCGTGGATCAAGCACTTCGACGAGGCTTATCTGGCCGACGAGTTGGCGCACTGCCACCGGGATCTCGGGCAGGCGGAGGCGGCGGCCCGGCGGGCCGAGGAGTCGTTGGCCAAGCATCCCGAGTCGCGGGCCCGGCGGCGGGCGATCGGGTATGTGCTCCTCGCCTCGGCGCAGGTGCAGCAGCGGGAGGTCGAACAGGCCTGCCACACGGGGACGAAGGCCGTGGAGTTGCTGGGATCGCTGCGGTCGAACCGGGGGGCCGAGTATCTGGAGGACTTCCAGCAGCGGTTGGAGCCGTTCCGGGAGGAGGCGGTGGTCAGGGAGTTCGGGGCGCGGATGGATCTTCAGGCCGCGTAGCTCCCGCCGGGGCGCCGGTTCGCTGGGCGTCGGCTTGTGAGTGCGGCTCGTCGGACGGGCCGTGTGCCGGGAGCGCCGGGGCGTCCGGGTTCGTCGCGGGCTGCGGGCCGTCCGTGGCTGGTCACGCACTTTCCCGCGCCCCTGAGAGGGGCTGCGCCTCCTCCGCGCGGAGCGGGTGGTGCTCGGGCTGTCATCCGGACCGGGTAGCGTGAGCCGATGATTCCGGAAGTCCCCCATTCGTAGGAGTCTCGGTGACGCAGAGTGGACAGGGCGAGGAGCCCTCGGCGCGGACCGCGCGCGAAGGCATCGTGCTGCCCTCGGACGGTGGGGCGCCGCTCCATCCGAGCGATCTGCCGCCGGCCCCGCTGCCGCCGGCCCCGGTCCAGCCGTGGGACCAGCAGCGGCAGTGGGGCTCCGAGGGGGCCGCGCAGCCGCCTGCCGGCCACTGGAACAGCGCGCCGCCCGCGCCGGAGTGGGGCGGCCAGGGGACGCAGGACGCGTACGGCACCCAGCAGGGTGGGCAGACCGGATACGGAACCCAGGGCGCCCAGGGGGGCCAGGCCGCGTACGGCACCCAGAGCGGCCAGGGCGGCCAGGGCGGCCACCAGGCCGGGTACGGAGCCCACGGCGAGCAGGGCGAGCAGGGCGGGCAGACCGGGTACGGCGAGCAGGGCGGGCAGACCGGGTACGGCACCCACGGCACCCACGGCACCCACGGTGGCCAAGGCGGTCAGGGCGGGATGCCGTTGCCGCCTGAGGGTGCGCAGGGGCCGTCGTACGGCATCGAGGGGTATGGCGGGGCGGGCTCGGGTGTGCCGATGCCGCCGGTCGCCGGTGAGGTGACTCTGCCGTCGGCCGCCGCGCCGCAACCGCCGCAGAGCGCGCCGCTGCCGCCCGTGGACGAGGGGGCCACCCAGTACATCCCGTATGTGCCGTCGGCCGGTGCCCTGCCGGTGGACGAAGGGGCGACGCAGTACATACCGCCGGTGGTTTCGCAGGCGCCCGCCGCGGAGGCCGCCACGCAGTTCCTGCCGCCGGTCGGGCCGGGCGCGCTGCCGCCGGAGGCGTCGGCCGACGCGACGACGTATCTGGGGCGGGTGCCGGACAACGGTGCCGGGCCCCTGCCGCAGACCGTGGACCCCGTACAGCCCCTGCATTCGGCGCCCGCCGGGAATCCGGACGCCGAGGCCACGCAGTACATACCGCCGGTGGCCGCGCAGGCGCAGCCCCAGCCGCGGTCGTACGGTGCGCCGGGGCAGCAGCGGGCTCAGCAGTCGCAGCAGCAGCCGGACGTGTTCGACAGTCTCTTCCGGAGCGAGGCGGGGGCCGGGGACGCCGCCGGGGCCACGCAGCAGATGCCGAAGATCGAGCACGCGCATGCCCCGCAGCCGCCGCAGGGTCCCGGGCCCGGCGGTCACGGTGGCCATGGTGGTCATGGCGGTCATGGTGGACGGGCGTCCGCGAGACGGGAGAGCGGAGGCGGAGGGGGCGGTCGTACGAAATCCCGGGTGCCGCTCATCGCGCTCGTCGGGGTGGGGATCGCCGTGCTCGGGATCGGGGCGGGTGCCCTGATGGCGGGGTCGGGGGACGAGGCGTCGCAGAGCGACAACAAGCCCGTGTCGGCGACCGGGGCGCCCGAGGAGTCGGCGTCCGCGTCGGCGGACCCGGCGAAGGAGCAGGCGGTCGCGCTGGACAAGCTGCTGGCGGACAGCGGCGACAGCCGGAACAGCGTGATCAAGGCGGTCGCGAACATCAAGGCCTGCACCAACCTGGGCCAGGCCGCCACCGACCTGCGGGGCGCGGCGAAGCAGCGCAACGACCTGGTCACCCGGCTCGGTGAGCTGTCCGTGGACAAGCTGCCGGACCACGAGGCCCTGACCACCTCGCTCACCAAGGCCTGGCAGGCCTCCGCCTCCGCCGACAACCACTACGCCGCGTGGGCCGACCAGGCAGCCGGGAAGAAGGGCTGCAAGAAGGGGCAGGCCCGCGCCACCGGCCAGACCCAGGCCGGCAACCAGGCCAGCGGCACCGCCAGCGCCGAAAAGACCAAGGCCGCCACACTCTGGAACACGATCGCCACGACCTACGCCCTGACCCAACGCCAGGCGGTCCAGCTGTAGCGGGGCGGCGGCCGAGCGCTGTAGCCCTGCCCGATCATGCCCCGAGCCCCCAAGCCGGGAGCCCGCCCTGATCCTCGTCGAGCCCGAGCCCGAGCCCGAGCCCGAGCCCGAGCCCGAAGCCCGGATCCTGGTCCGAGCCCGCTGCGCGGTCCGCGGCCCGGTCGCTCAGTTCTCCGCCTCCACCAGGGTCTTCTCCACGTTCACGAAGCCGCGTCGCGCGGCGACGAGTTGGCCCTTACGGACGATCTGGAAGGTGACCTCGGGGTTGATCAGGCGGGGGAAGCCGGCGGAGGCGATGAGGTCTTCGAAGCGCCAGCTGAGGGGTGGGGTCAGGTCGCCCGTGGTGACCTTCAGGCCGGTGTCGAGGACGCGACGGATCGCCTGGGAGCTCACCTCGCCGTCGCCGATGTTCTCGATGGCGGCCTTCAGGACGGTGTACGCGATCCACGTGGTCTGCACACCCGGGTCCGCCGGGTCGATCCGGTTGTCGTCGAACGCGTGCTCCCGGATCACCTTCTTCATCTGGTCCCACCGCTTGTCGGTCTCCACCGGGTACCAGCCGGTGACGTACGCCCCCTCGTACGGCCCCGATTTGCCACCGGTCGCGTCGATCACCGTCTGGTCGACGCTGCCGAGGACGGTCCCGGTGCGGACGTCCGGATAGGCGTCGCGATCCCGGCGGAAGGAGTCCATGAAGGTGAAGGTGCGGTCGCCCAGCGCGGGGACGACGCACCCCTCCGCGACCGGGTCGTTGCTGGCCCGCCGCAGCGCCTCCCGGGCATGCCCCCCGTACTCGGTGGCGTCCTCGGCGGCCAGCTGGTCCTCGGACTTGTCGTGGCCCCCGGACCGCAGCCCCGAGTCCAGCAGCAGCGGCAGCTGGTCGCCGGCTATCGAGTCGGGGCGGACGAGGGCGACCGGGCCGCAGGCCTCGGCGAGCTGCTCGCCGAGACCGGCCATGAGAGAGGCCTGGCCGCCGTTGACCGGGTAGGACAGCGCGCTGGCGAACTCGTCGTCGGTGACGCCGTAGCCGCCGATGTACGGGATGCCCGCGGACTCCAGCGGGGCGAGGAAGGAACGGCCGTGCTGGCTGTAGGACCCGACGACCGCGACGACGTTCTCGTCGGCGGCACGGCGGGCGCACTTCGCGGCGGTCACGGTCTCGTTGCGGTCGTTGCAGGTGAGGATTTTCAGCTCGCGGCCGTTGATGCCGCCGTTGGCGTTGACCCAGCGGGCGTACGCCTTCGCCATGGCGGGCATGCCGGGCTTGTTGGTGGCGGCCGTCTTCTCCGGGGCCCAGGTCATGATGGTGACGGGGCCGTCCCCGGAACCCCCCGTGGCTCCAGGGATGACCCCGCACCCGGCGACGAGTGACGCGCACGCCGCCAGCGTGGTGGCTCTGACCAGGCCTTTGGCGAGGCCTTTGGCAACGCCTGTGGGCAGAGGGGTCCGTCGTGCCTGGAAGCCAGTCATGGCTCTGCACGATTCCGCCACACCACCAACCCGGGCGTGACGGATGGTCAACGTGAGGTGGCTGGGAGGTGAATTGCGAAGAGCTACGATCGTATTTTCGACCGGTTTCAGAGAGGAACGCACGATCGATGACCGTCCAAGGTCCGGAGACCCCTTCCCGTCGCGGGCGTCGCTCATCCACCATGGGCGGCATGCCACTGAATGACATGCCGTGGTGGCGCTGGCGCAGCAATGTGCGCTCCGCGCTGCACATGCTCTCCGACCCCGCGTTCCAGCAGAACGTCTGGCTGGCCGGTGTCGACGGGTACGGGGACGTCACCGACGCCGTGTACCGCCTGGTCGAGGACACCTGGCTGGACAACTGGTCCGCCGAGAAGTACGTGGGCACGATCTTCCGTGACGCCCAGGAGGCGGCCCTCGTCGACACCGCCGTGCTGCGCGTGCTGCGGATCATGCACCAGGTCGGCCCGGATGCCCTCGTCGCCGCGTACCTCGACCACGAGGCCTGGCCGGAGGCCGTCCGCGCCGCCCGCGAGGCCCACGTACGTCTCTCCGTGAGCGACGGGGAGGAGCCGGACACCCCGCCGCGCACCCTTGAGGTGCTGCGGATCATGACCAGGGCGGCGTAGGCGGCGGCGGCTGGCTGCCGGCTGCCGGGCTCTGCTGAGGCTCGGTGGTCGGCTGCCGGGGGCGGGTGGTCCGGTCTTCGGGACGATTGCCGACATGGGTACGCCATATGGGACCCTGTCGGGCATGAACGAGCAGTCCACCCGAGCCGCGGCGCCCGCCGACCAGTACGTCCTCACCCTCGCCTGCCCGGACAAGCAGGGCATCGTGCACGCCGTGTCGAGCTACCTCTTCATGACCGGCTGCAACATCGAGGACAGTCAGCAGTTCGGCGACCACGACACGGGTCTGTTCTTCATGCGCGTCCACTTCTCGGCGGAGGCGCCGGTGAGCGTGGAGAAGCTGCGGGCCAGCTTCGCGGCGATCGGTGACTCCTTCCAGATGGACTGGCAGATCAACCGGGCCGACGAGAAGATGCGCATCGTCCTGATGGTCAGCAAGTTCGGCCACTGCCTGAACGACCTGCTCTTCCGGGCGAGCATCGGGGCGCTGCCGGTGGAGATCGCTGCCGTGGTCTCCAACCACACCGACTTCGCCGAGCTGGTGAGGTCGTACGACATCCCCTTCCACCACATCCCGGTGACCAAGGACACCAAGGCCGAGGCCGAGGCGCGGGTGCTGGAGATCGTGCGCGAGGAGAACGTCGAGCTGGTCGTTCTGGCGCGCTATATGCAGGTCCTGTCCGACGACCTCTGCAAGCAGCTCAACGGCCGCATCATCAACATCCACCACTCCTTCCTGCCGAGCTTCAAGGGCGCGAAGCCGTACCACCAGGCGCACGCGCGGGGTGTGAAGCTGATCGGGGCGACGGCGCACTATGTGACCGCCGACCTCGACGAGGGGCCGATCATCGAGCAGGAGGTCGAGCGGGTGGGCCACGGGGTGACCCCCGAGGGGCTCGTCGCGGTCGGGCGGGACGTGGAGTGCCAGGCGCTGGCGCGGGCCGTGAAGTGGCATGCGGAGCGGCGGATTCTGATGAACGGGCGACGGACGGTCGTTTTCGCGTAGGGGTCCCGCCGGGCGTAGGGGCTCCGCCGGGCTGGGGGCGCCCAGTAGCTCGGGGCGCGTGCGGTCTTGCGGCTGCGGGTGGTGTGTGGTTGCTCGCGCGGTTCCCCGCGCCCCTATCAGGGGCGCAGGCGGCAGCCGGCAAGCGCCGGTGAGCGAAACCGGCCCCCGCTCAGCCGCACACTCCAGGTCCGTTCACATCCGGCTCAGCGCCGCCGCCGCGAACAGCACATCCCTGATCGCCTCCCGGTCGCCGCCCTGGCCCGCGGCCGCGTCCTCCGGAGGTACGTGCCCGGCGGCCAGGCGGCAGAATTCGACGCCGTCCAATGCCACGTGCGCCACCTCGTGGTCGGCGGAGCCGAGGGCCGCGGGGGAGTCGAGGGGGATGAGCCACTCGCCGCCGCCGGAGCCCTCGATCTCCAGGCGGAGGCTGCGGCCGGGGGTGCCGGCCGGTACGAGGTGGCGGCCGGTCCGGGGCGGGGACGCCAGCCCGTTCCGGCGGCGCTCGGCCAGGGACACGGGCAGCATGCGGGCCGCCAGGTCGATCATGCCGTGCAGATGGCGGCC
Organism: Streptomyces sp. NPDC057474; assembly: GCF_042802555.1. NCBI lineage: Bacteria > Bacillati > Actinomycetota > Actinomycetes > Kitasatosporales > Streptomycetaceae > Streptomyces > Streptomyces sp. NPDC057474. The sequence continues at coordinate 12,246 of NZ_JBHVDX010000002.1, forward strand.
GGAGGGCGGCTCGTACGGGTAGTCCACGGCCTCCGCGATGTCCTCCGCGTGGATCCAGCACTCGAACGCCCGGTCCAGCATCGCGTCCCGGAGGGGCAGTTCGAAGCCGCCGTACGAGACGGCCAGGCGCCCCGAGTTGCCGGAGTCCGGGCCGGCGCCACCCGTGAACGACGTCGTGCGGACGATGTCGTGGCTCTGCTGCCGCCAGGGCGCGCGGAGGGCGCGGGTGGGCGGGAAGTGGGACGCCTTCCAGTATGCCTCGGTGCGTCCCTCCGGCGTGTCGTCGACGGGCTCGTCGTGGCCGCGCTGCAGTTGGCCGAGCGGGTCGTCCAGGCCGAGCGCGGAGGCGACGAGCCCGTCGACGGTGAGCAGGTGGGCGATGACCCCGGCGACGGTCGTACGACGGCTCACCGGTCCCTCGCCCTCGAACCAGCGCAGCCGTACGGGCGCGTGCCAGTCGGCGGTCCCGATGTCCTGCAGCAACGCGTCAAGGCGGGCCGTCTCCGCGTCGTACGGGGCGGCCCAGCGCGGTACGGGGATGCGCGGTGGGCGGCGGCCCAGACAGACGTCCAGGACCTGGGTGCGCAGGGCCGGGTCGAGGTCGAGGTTCTCCGCCGGATGCAGCAGTCCCACGGCCTCCCGCAGCCGCCGCGCCTCGTCGGCGCACGACCCGCACGTCCCGAGATGCTCCTCGACAGCCAGCGATTCCTCCGCCGAACAGGCCGCCAGCGCCCAGGCCCCGAGCAGCGCCTTGAGCACGCGATGCTCCAGCACGAGGGGAGGGGGAGGGATGGGAGGGACGGAAGGGATAGGAGAGGCGGGAGAGACTGGGGAGGCCGGTGCTACGGGAGGTTCGGCCGACTCAGGCTCCGAGGGCACCGTGGGCTCCGGACGCGCCGACGGTGCCGGTGGCGCCGACGGCGTCGCTTCGGGCGCGGGGTCCGGCAACGGCAGTCCGGTGTCCTCCACGGAGGTACGCGGCAGTGGTATACGCGGCGGCCCGACCGCTTCGTCGCCGTCGCCCCGAGGCCCACCCGGCCCACCCGGCCCAGTTGGCTCATCGAGGCCGCCCCCGGGCCCGCCGGGACCCACCGGTTCGCCGTCGCCGTCCTCCACGGCGTCACCACGTCCTGGCGAGTCCCCTGAGCCCGTCCCATCGGCCCCGTCCGGCCCGTGCGCATCGCCGGGCTCCCGCGCGCCGTCCCCGCCGGACGGCCTGTCCCCGGACGACGCGTCGCCGCCGCCGGACTGATCCATATCCTGCCCGGCCACCACACGAGGCTCCTGCGCACCATCCCCGTCCGCCGGCCCCCTGGCAGCCGGCACCCGGCCCACGCTCGGCGGGGCGGAGGGCCGCTCAGCCTCCTGGGCCCCCTGCCCCTCCGGCTCGTCGTCGTACGCCCCGGACGGGCTCGTTCCGCCGGTCACGCCGTACCTCCGGGTTCGGGTGGGGTGCCGGAGGGGCGGGTGTCGTGGGCGGTGGAGAGGAGCTGGAGGCCGAGGCGGAGGCGGCGGCGGGCCTCGTCCTCGGTGACGCCGAGGTCGGTGGCGGTCTGGCGGTAGTCGCGGCGCTGGAAGTACGCCAGCTCCAGGGCGGCCCGCAGAGGGGTCGGCATCGCCTGCACTATGTAGTCGGCGCGGGCCGCGACCGACGCGTGGTGGACCTTGCGCTCCAGATCCTCGGTGGTGCCCTCGCCGCCCCGGGCGAGCGCGGCGGTCTCCGTGGCGCGCAGCCGCTGCACGGCCAGGCGGTGGGTCAGCGCCGCCACCCAGGACCGCAGGGGGCCGTGTTTGGGGTCGTACACCTCGGGGCTCTCCCAGAGCTGGAGGAACACCTCGCGGGTGATGCCGTCGGCGGCCCGCTCGTCGTCGAGGACGCGGTGGGCGAGCCCGTGCACGAGGGACGCGAACCTGTCGTACAGCTCACCGAGCGCGGCGGCCTCGCCGCGCGCCAGCCGCTGCTGCATCTTGCGGTCCCAGCGGGGCGGTGCGTCCTTCGTCGCCATTCGGCCCCCTCACCCTGCTCGTACCTGCGCCGTTCCTGATCACCGCCGGCCGTGGGCCCCGTGTCGCCCCGGCGTCGGCCCGATCCGATTCCGGTCCGATTCCAGCCTGTGTGCACTGCCGTCCCGAATGTAGTCGGCACCGCTGACCGCGCACGCCCCTTTATGGCAATGCGCGCCCCTCGCGAGGCCGGAGGTGGTATGCACCTCCGGCGTAAGCCGTTTCCATGCCGCCCACGTGGGCGTACGCCCACCCTTCGTATGTCTGTACGGCCCCGCGTAGGGCCCGATCTGCGCGAATCCGACCGCTTGAGACCGTGTTGGATCCATTCACGATCAACAGTCGATCACACGTGACCGTACTAGATGGAAATCACACCGAAAAGGCCCCGGAAATGGCTCGCTTGCCACGCGCTTTCGGTGGGCCACGGGTGTTTCATGGAACGACGGCGGGGCAGCCGCGCAGCAGGAAGCGGTGCAGTGGCTTCCGGTTCGGCGACTGAGAGGCATCACGGTGGCGTTCGAAGTGACCGACGGCGAGCAAGGCGAGTGGGCCGTGGTGCACGTGTCCGGAGAGATGGATCTGGTCACGTCGCCCCTTCTCCGCCAGCGCGTGCACGAGGCGGTGGCCGACGGCCGCCGAAGTCTGGTCCTCGACCTCTCCGGCGTCGTCTTCTGCGACTCCAGCGGTGTGGGCGTGCTCATCGCCACCCGGCGGCTGATGCGTTCCTGTCATGGCCGTCTCCGGCTGATCCTCCCCGCCGACGGCCACGCGGGCGGCGGCCCGGTTCAGGCCGCGCACGTCAACCGCGTCCTCGCCGCCCTCGGCGTCCGCCGCCTCTTCGACGTCCATCCGGACGTCTTCTCGGCGGTCGCACCGGAGTCCGACGACGAGGCCGGCCCCCTGTCGGCCTGACCCCGCACCCTCCCGATGAGCAGTACGTACGTGTGAGCTGTCCCACGCGGTGGTGTCCCAGTGGCCACACAGTTGTCCCAGAATTCCCGCAGTCTTGGTACAAGCGCCGCTTTCCCGCTCCGCCCGGGCCCCTGACGTCGTACGCTCCGTCCGAGAAGCACCCCACTTGACGTAAGGCGGGCCCGAAGAGACATGGTCAGCAGCGAGTACGAGCGCAGGATCGCCGCCCGGTTCGCCACCTTCGACCAGGACGGCAACGGCTGGATCGACCGCGAGGACTTCAGCGCGGCGAGCAAGGCGGTTCTCAACGAGTTCGGCACCACCGCCCGTTCGGACAAGGGCCAGGCCCTGTACGGCGGCGCCGAAGCCTTCTGGCAGGGTATGGCCGGAATAGCGGACCGGGACGGCGACCAGCGCATTACCCGGGACGAGTTCGTGAACGGCGCGGTCAAGCGGCTCCGTGACAACCCCGACCGTTTCGCCGAGATCGCCCGCCCCTTCCTGCACGCGGCCCTCGCCGTCGCGGACGCCGACGGGGACGGAAGGGCCACGGTCGAGGAGACCGCCCGGGTCCTCAAGGCCCTCGGCGCCCCCGAGGAGATCGCCACCGCGGCCGCCGCCACCCTCGACACCGACGCAGACGGCAAGGTGGACGAGGTGGAGGTCGTGACCGCGTTCGCGCGCTATTTCACGGTGCCTGAGTAGTCATGTGGTCTGCAGTCTTGCGGTCATGCGGTCGTGCGGTCGTGCGGTCGTGCAGTCATGAGTGGCTGATCGCCGACGGCTCATGAATAGCGTTCGCGCAGCTTGTACTTGAGCACCTTCCGCAGGGTCTCGTTGCGCGGAAGGGCATCCACCACCTCGACCTGCTCCGGCAGTTTGTGGACGGACAGCCCTTCCGCGCGCAGGTAGTCGCTGACGTCCCGCAGGCTCAGGGGGCCGGCCCCCGGCGGCTGTTCGACCACCGCGCAGACCCGCTCCCCCCGCTCCGCGTCGGGCAGCCCGATCACCGCCGCGTCCTGGACGGCGGGATGCCGGTGCAGCAGGTCTTCTATCTCCTTCGCCGAGATGTTCTCGCCCTTGCGGATGATGACGTCCTTGAGGCGGCCGGTCAGCACCAGATGGCCGCTGTCGGTGACGTGCCCGAGGTCGCCCGTGACGAAGAACCCGTCCGCGTCGAAGGCAGCCGCCGACTGCGCCTGATCCAGATACCCCCGGCAGACGGCCTCCCCGCGCAACCGCACCTCCCCGCCCTCCGCGATCCGTATCTCCATCCCCGTCGGCGGCCGCCCCTCCGTCGTCGCCAGGTTCTCCACCGAGTCGTCCGGCGCCCCCATCGTGATCATCGGGACCTCCGTCATGCCGTACCCGTGGGTGAGCTGCACGCCCATCTCCCGTACGACGGAGTGATAGACCTCGGGTGGCTTCGGTGCCCCGCCGCCCGCGAGCAGCCGCAGTGTGGGAATGACCGGCTCGCCCGGCTGTTTGCGCTGCTCGGCGAGGAACATCGAGTAGAACGCCGTCGACCCGCCCGCCACCGTCACCCCGTGCTTGCGGTAGCCCTCCAGCGCGGCCGGCAGCGCGAAGTGCTCGAACATGACCGCCGGGAAGCCGTACAGCAGGAGCATGACCATGTAGTCGGGGCCGCCTATGTGCGCGTACGGGAAGGCGATCGAGCCGACGTCGTCCTGGGTGAGCCGTAGCGCGTGGGCGAGGCAGGAGCCGCCCGCGATGAGCGAACGGTCCGTGTGGAGGACGCCCTTGGGGTCGGAGGTCGTGCCCGAGGTCCAGTAGATCCAGCGAACGGAGGTGCCGTCGGCCGGCGGGGCGGGGAGTGCCGAGGGGGCGCCGTCCGGGAGACGGTCGTACGCCTCGAAGACGCCCCGGGCCTCCAGCCGCCGTGCCATCTCCGTGTGGTCGAAGCCCCGCCACTCGCCCGGCACCGCGAAGAACTCCGCCTTGGACTCCCGGAGCGCGAAGCCGACCTCGCGGTCGCGGTAGAAGGGGATGACCGGGGACTGGACGGCGCCGAGACGGGCCAGGGCGAAGGAGAGCAGGGCCGTCTCGATACGGGTGGGCAGCTGCCAGGCGACGACCGTGCCGGGGCGTACGCCCATGTCGTACAGCCCGGCCGCCACCCGCTCGGCGCGGGCGCGCAGCTCGCCGAAGCTCAGGGTGCGGTCGTCCTGGAGGAGGACGGGCCGGTCGGGGGTGAGGTCGGCGCGGCGGACGAGGAGGTCCCAGAGGGTGCGGGACTCGCTGAGCGCATGGGCGGTGTCGTTCACTGCGGCCGCTCCCCTGTTTTGGGCTCGGTTCGCCTCCGGGGCGCTACAGCCGGTGTCGAGACCGCGACCGTGCTCGCCCCTTCGGGCCTCCGCGCGCTCACGGTCTCGGCACCGGCGCGCCCCTTCGGCTCACTCGCCGGTAGCTGACGGGTTGTCAGATAGTGGCCAGAGCGTAGGCCGGGGCGCCTTGTCGGTCCAGGGGTGTGCCACTAACCTGCTCGACAAGGATCTGACGGTCCATCAGATAATTGAGGCAACGGAGTGGGGAACCCATGACCGAACTGCCCCGCATCATCAGCGTCGACGACCATGTGATCGAGCCCGCGCACCTCTTCGACACCTGGCTGCCCGAGAAGTACCGCGACCGGGGTCCGAAGCCGCTCACCGCCGGGATCGGCGAGCTCGCGTACGTCGCGGGCAAGTACCAGATCACCATGGACCCGGACGGGCAGCAGACGGACTGGTGGATCTACGAGGACCTGAAGTTCCCGTACAAGCGGAACATCGCGGCCGTCGGGTTCGACCGGGACGAGATGACGCTGGAGGGGATCACCCGGGAGCAGATGCGGCGCGGCTGCTGGGACCCGAAGGCGCGGCTGGCGGACATGGACCTCAACCACGTCGAGGCCTCACTCTGCTTCCCGACCTTCCCGCGCTTCTGCGGGCAGACCTTCGCCGAGGCGCACGACAAGGAAGTGGCCCTGGCCTGTGTGCGCGCGTACAACGACTGGATGGTCGAGGAGTGGTGCGGCGACAGCGGCGGCCGCCTGATCCCGCTCTGCCTGATCCCCCTGTGGGACATCGAACTGGCGGTCGAGGAGATCAGGCGGAACGCCGCCCGGGGGGTCCGGGCCGTCACCTTCTCCGAGATCCCCACCTACCTCGGGCTGCCCTCCATCCACTCCGGCTACTGGGACCCCTTCTTCGCGGTCTGCCAGGAGACGGGGACGGTCGTCAACATGCACATCGGCTCCAGCTCCCAGATGCCGGCCGCCTCCCCCGACGCGCCCCCCGCCGTCCAGGCCTCCCTCTCCTTCAACAACGCGATGGCCTCGATGATGGACTTTCTCTTCAGCGGGGTCCTGGTGAAGTTCCCGCGCCTCAAACTCGCCTACAGCGAAGGGCAGATGGGGTGGATCCCGTACGCCCTGGAGCGCGCCGACGACGTCTGGGAGGAGCACCGCGCCTGGGGCGGCGTGCGTGACCTGATCCCCGAGCCGCCGTCGACGTACTACTACCGGCAGATGTTCTGCTGCTTCTTCCGCGACAAGCACGGGGTCGCCTCGCTTGACGTGGTCGGCCGCGACAACGCGACCTTCGAGACCGACTACCCGCACGTCGACTCGACCTTCCCGCACACCAAGGAGGTCGCCCTCGACCACGTCAAGGGCCTCGACGACGAGACCGTCTACAAGCTCATGCGCGGCAACGCGATCCGCATGCTCGACCTGGACTTCGACAAGTGATGGGTCTCCGGTGACGGGTCTCGGGTGACGGGTCTCGAGGGAAGGGTCGCGGGTGATGGATCTCGCTTACAGCCCGGAGGAGGAGGCATTCCGGGCGCGGCTGCGGGAGTGGCTGGCGAAGGCGCTCCCCTCGCTGCCGCCGAAGCCGTCGCCCGACGACTGGCCGGGACGGCGCGCGTACGACCTCGGCTGGCAGCGGATGCTGTACGACGCCGGGTACGCCGACGTCCACTGGGACGCCTCCCCGACGATGCGGCTGATCTTCCTGGAGGAGACCGAGAGAGCGGGTGCCCCGTACGTGGGCGCCAACTTCGTGGGGCTGCTGCACGCGGGGCCCACGATCGCCGCCGAGGGCACCGCCGGGCAGCGGGCGCGCTGGCTGCCGCCGATCCTGCGCGGCGAGGAGGTCTGGTGCCAGGGGTTCAGCGAGCCGGACGCCGGGTCCGACCTCGCGTCTCTGCGTACGCGTGCGCGTCGGGACGGCGACGAGTACGTGGTGAGCGGGTCGAAGATCTGGACCTCGCACGCCGAAGTCGCCGACTGGTGCGAACTGTTGGTGCGGACGGATGTGGAGGTGCCGAAGCATCGGGGCATCTCGTGGCTGGCGATGCCCATGGACGCGCCCGGCGTGACCGTACGGCCCCTGCGTACCCTCGCCGGTTCCACCGAGTTCGCCGAGGTCTTCCTGGATGAGGTGCGGGTGCCGGTCGGGAACCGGGTGGGGGAGGAGAACGACGGGTGGCGCGTGACCATGGTGACCCTGTCGTTCGAGCGCGGGACGGCGTTCGTGGGTGAAGTGGTGGCCTGTCGTCGGGTGTTGGGGGAGATCGCGCGGGAGGCGCGGGCGAATGGGCGCTGGGACGACTCCGGCGCGCGGCGGCGGCTGGGGCGGTTGAACGCGGAGTTCCGGGCGTTGTGGCGGCTCACGCAGTGGAATGTGAGCGCGGCGGAGGTTTCGGGGGGCGTGCCGGGGGTGGGGGGTTCGGTCTTCAAGCTGAGGTATTCGCGGGCGCGGCAGGAGTTGTACGACGTGGCGGCGGATGTTTTGGGGCCGGCCGCGCTCGATCTCGGGCGGCCGTGGGTTCTTGATCGGCTCAGTTCGTTGTCGTACACGATCGCTGCGGGGACGTCCGAGATTCAGCGGAACATCGTGGGGGAGCGGATTTTGGGGCTGCCCAAGGGGTGACGGGGGGCGGGGCGCCCCTCTTGGCTCGGGGTGGGCTGGGGGTTCGGTTGCGGGTTGCGGCTGCGAGTTTGCGGCTGCGGGTGGTGTGTGGCTGATCGCGTAGTTCCCCGCGCCCCTTGAAAGCAGGGGCGCGCTGTCGTGTTCGGTGTTGATGAGGGGCTCTTGGCTTATGCGCTTTCAACTCACTGAGGACCAGTTGGCGTTGCGGGACGGGGTGCGGGGGGTGTTGGCGCGGCTCTTCGGGCGGGAGGCGTTGCGGGCTGCCGTCGACCGGCCCGGGCTGGACCGAGGGCTCTGGCGGGAGCTGGGGGCGGTCGGGTTCTTCGGGCTTCGGTTGGCCGAGGCTGAGGGTGGGGTGGGACTCGGGGTGCCGGAGGCGGTGTTGGTGTTCGAGGAGGCGGGGCGGGCGCTGTTGCCCGGGCCGCTGGTGGCCACGCATCTCGCGGCGGGGGTGGTGCCGGGGGCGGCGACCGGGGAGGTTGTCGTGACCGCCGTCGGGGGTGGGGGGCTGGTGGAGTGGCTGGAGGAGGCGGATGTGGTCGTGGGGGAGGTGGCTGGGGCGGTGGAGTTGCGGTCCGTGGATCCGTTGACGCCGCTGCACCGGGTGCCGGGAGCCGATGCCCTCGCCCGCCCTGATGATCTCTTCGTGCTGCTCACCGCCGCCGAGCAGTTGGGTACGGCGGTTCGGGCCTGTGAGGCCGCGGTGCAACACGCCCGGGCGAGGGAGCAGTTCGGGCGGCCGATCGGGGCGTTCCAGGCGGTCAAGCATCTGTGTGCCGAGCTGTTGGTGCGGGTGGAGGTGGCGCGGGCGGCGGTGTACGCGGCTGCCGTGACCGCCGATCCGGTGGACATCGCGGCGGCTCGGCTGCTGGCCGACGAGGCGGCGGTACGCGGCGCCCGCGACTGTCTCCAGGTGCTCGGCGGCATGGGGTTCACCTGGGAGGCCGACGTACACCTGTGTCTGAAGCGGGCATGGGTGCGGGCGGAACGTGGCGGATCGATCACGGAGAGTGAGGAGTTGCTGGCGGGGGAGCTGCTGGTCGAGCCGGGACGAGCGCGCTGACCAGGGCCGGAAGGGGAATGTGTGGCAGGGTCACGGTCGAATGTCGCGGAACGTGGCATATCGGAATTACCGAGCGTTGATACCGGGTTGTGTCCTAGGTGTGACTTGTCACGGCCTGGAGTCGGAGTCGCGCTCCGGTACCTTCTGGTGGATGCGAGTGGTTCCGAGGTCGAGCCGAGCCGGTGTTGCCCCTGTGGCGGCCCCGGATCCGGCGGTGCCCGGCGCTCGTGAAGTGGGCCGGAGTCTCGTCGCTCCGGTCTGTTCGACTCCCCGCGATGAGCGTCGCACAGTATGCCGTATGCGTACTCCTTCGCGCTGGAATATGCCCGAAGCGCTTGTTGGGGTGACTGTACGTCAACCATGCTGTCCGGTAAGGGGATCACGTTCCGTGATCCCGGTGCCGACGGTATCGATGGCGGTGGCGTCGGCCAGGCAGCAGATGACCACGATCGTGGCCCCTGAGGGGCGTGCGGCGATGTGTCCGCCGGTTCGGATGGTGTGAGCGGTGCAGGTGCTTCAAGTGCAGCTGGAGATCCGGCCCGACCCCGCAGAGGTGGGTCGTGCACGGAGATGGGCCCGTTCACGGCTCGCCGGGTCCGGGATAGGGGACGACGAGCCGCTCGCCGAGACGCTGATCCTCCTCGTCTCCGAGCTGGTCACCAACGCGGTCGTCCACACCGGCCGTCCGGCGGTCCTGCGACTGCTGCTGTCCGGTCTTTGTGACGGTTCGATCGGCAAGGTCCGTCTCGAGGTCGCCGACACCAGCGCGTGTCCGCCGACGCCGCGGTGCTCCGACGGCGACGAGACGGGCGGGCGCGGCCTCGCTCTCGTCGAGGTCCTCGCGGACCGCTGGGGCTGGTCCTACGAGGGCGTCGGCAAACGCATCTGGTGCGAGCTGGACCGGGTGGTGCCAGGGGTGGCCGGGGCGGTGGGTGTCTCCGGTGCGTCCGGGGTCTCGGGTGCGTCGGGTGTGGGCGGTGGCGTGATGCCGGCCGGGTATCCGGCGGGCAGCGCGGTCACCGGGGTCGCGGCGGTGACACGGGACAGCCTGGCGCGCGAGGGGTTGGCGTACGAGGTGGTCTGAGGGGCGAAGCCCCTTCAGGAGCGCGGGGAACCGCGCGATCGGCCACGTGCTGCCTGTAGCCGCATGACGACGTGCACCCCGAGCGGCAGGCGCACGCGGGCGCCCGACATCCGCGCCGCACACGCCTGCGCGTGAGCGCACGGCGTTGAACGGGCGGCCGGTGGTGGCCGAACCGTGCGCCGGGGTGTGCTTCCGTACGCACCGTCGCAATGCCGGTTTTGTGCGGCTGATCCCCGAACGGGTGTTGACGTGTCGTGTCCGTTTGATCACGCTTGTGTTCAGCGATTCGCCGCGAGGGGACGACGAGGGTTTCGGTGACGGAGGCCCTCGACGAGCGTGGGTCGCGTTTCGGCGTCGGCTCCCGACAGGGCATGGGGGGCGGGGCGGGTACGCCGAAGCCGGATGGTGGCGCGCGGTGCCGTGCTCGGGGCGGGCGCGGCGCGCCGCCGGCCGGCCCAGGGGATCTGGGCTTTGGGGGCCTTGGGGTCTGGGTCCTTGGGCTCTGGGTCCTTGGGTTCTTGTCCTTGGGTTCTGGGGTTCTCGGGTGTTACAGGATGGCGACCGGTGCCACCGGCGTGCCCGTCGCGCCGACGAACGGCTCGGGCATCGCCGAGAGCAGGAAGTCGTACCGCCCGACTTGTCCACAGGCTGTGGACAACTCTTCCAGATTCCAGTTCTGTCCCTGCGGCATGCCCATCTCGACCAGGTCGAGCGCGTGCACCGGCAGCCACAGGTCCTCGACCTCGGGCGGGAAGATCTCGAACGTCAGGGTGTCATTGGCGACGGCCGCGACATCGCGCGCGTGGAACCACTCCGGGGTGCGGAGCGAGAGTCCCGGCGACGGAAACGCGTACGCGTGCTTGTCGCCGGAGAGGTAGGTCCGGATCTGCCCGGTGCGGACGAGGACGATGTCGCCCGCGCGGACCCGGGTGCCCGCCAACTCCTCGGCCGTGTCCAGGTCTTCGGGGGTGACCGCGTGATTGCCGGGGAGGCGATCGTCGGTACGGCCCAGGGCTCGCGGGATGTCCAGGAGTACTCCGCGCGAGACGATGTGCCGCGCCTTGTCGATGCCGGCGAAGGCCGCGCCCCCGTGCGGGGTGATGGTGTCCGCCGGGCGACCGTTGTAGATCCGGCCCGAGTGCGAGACATGGGTGAGTGCGTCCCAGTGGGTCGCCGCCTGGAGCCCCATCGTCACGGCGTCGTCGCTGCACGCGACCGTGCCCGGGCCGAAGATCTCCTGGTTGATCTGCACCATCGCGTGCAGCGGGTTCACCCGGCCCGGCATCATCCCCGTCTGCACGCCGTCCTGTTGAAGGGGCAGCGCGAGTGGGACGCGGCGACCGGAGCGGACCGAGGCGGCGGCCTCCCGTACGACCTCGTCGGTGATCAGGTTGAGGGTGCCGATCTCGTCGTCCACCCCCCAACGCCCCCAGTTGTTCACGCGCTTGGCGATGTCGTGGAACTCCGCGGGCAATGACATCGGCCCTCCCCGGGGCTTGTGTGGGTGTATCTGACGGGTCGTAGAATCGCCGTGCGAGCAAATCTAACGGTCCGTCAGAAACCGCGATGAAGGGAAGGGGCCGGGGTGGGAAACTTCTTGGCAGGCAAGGTCGTCGCCGTCACCGGAGCGGGGCGGGGGATCGGCCGGGCGGTCGCCCTCGGTGCCGCCGCCGAGGGCGCGCGGGTCGTCGTCAACGACTACGGCGTTTCCGTCGACGGCTCCGAACCCACCAGCTCCATCGCCGAGACCGTCGTCAAGGAGATCGAGGCGGCCGGGGGCGAGGCGGTCGCCGTCGCCGACGACATCTCCACGATGGCGGGCGGCCAGCGGGTTGTGGACACGGCGGTCGAGGCGTACGGCCGTATCGACGGCGTCGTGTGCGTCGCCGGGATCCTGCGGGAGCGAATGCTGTTCAACATGGCCGAGGAGGAGTGGGATCCGGTGATCGCCACTCATCTGAAGGGCACGTTCACGGTCTTCCGGGCCGCGTCCGCCGTCATGCGGAAGCAGCGGGCCGGGACCTTGATCGGGTTCACCAGTGGCAACCACCAAGGATCCGTCTCGCAGGCCAACTACAGCGCGGCCAAGGGCGGGATCATCTCGCTGGTGCGGAGCGCCGCGCTGGGGCTGCACCGGTACGGGGTGACCGCGAACGCGGTGGCGCCGGTCGCCCGTACGCGGATGTCCGCGGGGGTGCCGACGGAGCTGACGGAGATCGGTGAGCCGGAGGATGTGGCCGCGTTCGTGGTGTATCTGCTGTCGGACCGGGCTCGGGAGGAGCGGATCACCGGGCAGGTGTACACGGTCGCGGGGCCGAAGATCGCGGTGTGGGCGCAGCCGGGTGAGCTGCGCTCGGCTTATGCGGAAGGGGGGTGGACGCCGGAGAGGATCGCGGAGGTGTTGCCGGGGGCGGTGGGGGTGGATCCTATGCCGATGTTGGAGCGGGTGGAGGGGATGGCTCGGGCGGCGGCTTCTGGGGAACGGCCGAACGCCTGAGGGGTTGGGGGTGTGTGTGGTGTGGTGTGGTGTGGCGGGTGCGGGTGCGGGTGCGGGTGCGGGTGGTTCGTGGTTGCTCGCGCAGTTCCCCGCGCCCCTGAAAAGCAGGGGCTGCGCCCCGTGCTTTCCAGGCCCGCTGGCCCGTCGCTTTCCAGGGCCGCTGGCCCGTCGCTTTCCAGGGCTGCAGGCCCGTCGCTTTCCAGGGCTGCAGGGCCGTCGCTTTCCAGGGCCGCAGGGCCGTGGTCTTTCAGGCCCGCGGGGGTCTGGCTTTTTGGGGGCGCGGGGAACTGCGCGAGAAGCCCCACGCACCCGCAGCCAACAAACGCACCCGGCTGTTGCGCGTCCGTACCGGTTCACCTTGGAGGTGGCATGGAGTTCGGGTTCGGTGAAGAGGACGAGGCGTTCCGGGCGGAAGTGAGGGCGTGGTTGGGGGCGCACGCCGGGGTGGGGCAGGACCGGCGGGCGTGGGAACGGACGCTGGGGGCCGCCGGGTGGATCGGGATCGGGTGGGGGGAGGGCGGATACGGGAATCGGACTGCCACGCTCACTCGGCAAGTCGTGTGGGCCGAGGAGTACGCGCGGGCCGGGTTGCCCGCTCGGTCGGGGCACATCGGGGAGAAGTTGCTCGCGCCGACGCTGATCGCCTTCGGAAGCGAGGAGCAGAAGCGGCGGTTTCTGCCGGCGGTCGCGCGCGGTGACGAGCTCTGGTGTCAGGGGTACAGCGAACCCGGGGCCGGGTCGGACCTCGCCGGGGTGCGGACGAAGGCGGAGCGTTCGGCGGACGGGTCGTACCGGATCACCGGGCAGAAGATCTGGACCTCGCTCGCCCATGAGGCCGACTGGTGCTTCGTGCTGGCCCGTACCGAGGCGGGGTCCAGACGCCATCACGGGCTGTCGCTGCTGCTCGTGCCCATGGACCAGCCGGGGCGGATCGAGGTACGGCCGATCCGGCAGATGACCGGGACGAGCGAGTTCAACGAGGTGTTCTTCGACGGGGCGCACGCCCGCGCGGAGCACGTCGTCGGGGGCGAGGGGAACGGCTGGCGGGTCGCCATGGGTCTCCTCGGCTTCGAGCGGGGGGTGTCGACCCTCGCCCAGCAGATCGGGTTCGAGGAGGAGTTGGGGGACGTAGTACGGGCCGCCGTGGACAGCGGGGCTGTGGACGATCCCGTCGTACGCGATCGTCTCGTACGGCAGTGGACCGAGCTGCGGGTGATGCGGTGGAACGCCCTGCGGACGCTGGGCGGTTCGGAGGGTGGTCCGGGGGGCGGCTCCGGGTCCCGGCCGGGGGGCGGGGGCGCGGAGGTCGGCGCGCCGAGTGTGGCCAAGTTGCTGTGGGGGCGGTGGCATCGGCGGCTCGGGGAGCTGGCGATGGAGGTGCGGGGGGCGGGGGCGGTGGTGGGGCCGAGCGAGTGGTCGGCGGAGGAGCCGTACGAACTGGAGCCGTTCCAGCATCTGTACCTGTTCAGCCGGGCCGACACCATCTACGGCGGTTCGGACGAGGTGCAGCGCACGATCATCGCCGAGCGGGTGCTCGGTCTGCCGAAGGAGCCGAGAGGCTGAGGGGTGGAGGCCATGCGCGGAGTGGTGTTCGACGGGAAGCGGGCCGAGGTCGTCGACGATCTGGACGTACGGGACCCGGGCCCGGGCGAGGTGCGGGTGGCCGTCTCGGCCGCCGGGCTCTGCCACAGCGACCTGTCGGTGATGGACGGGACGATTCCGTTTCCGGTTCCGGTGGTGCTGGGACACGAGGGCGCGGGGGTCGTCGAGGAGGTGGGTGCGGGGGTCCGGCATGTCCGGCCCGGGGACCATGTGGCCCTGTCCACCCTCGCCAACTGCGGGGCCTGCGCCGACTGCGACCGGGGGCGGCCGACCATGTGCCGTCGGGCGATCGGGCGGCCCACGCGGCCGTTCTCGCGGGGCGGTCGGGAGGTCTTCCAGTTCGCCGCGAATTCCGCCTTCGCGGAGAAGACGGTGGTCAAGGCCGTGCAGGCCGTACGGATACCGAAGGACATCCCGCTGACCTCCGCCGCGCTGATCGGGTGCGGGGTACTGACCGGCGTGGGCGCGGTGCTCAACCGGGCGCGCGTCGACCGGGGGGACGGTGTCGTCGTGATCGGGGCCGGGGGGATCGGGCTCAACGTCGTCCAGGGCGCGCGGATCGCGGGGGCGACGCGGATCGTCGCGGTGGACGCCAATCCGGAGAAGGAGGCGGTGGCGCGGCGGTTTGGGGCCACGCACTTCCTGACGTCCGTGGAGGGCGTGCGGGACATCCTCCCCACGGGCGCCGACCACGCCTTCGAGTGCGTCGGCCGCGTCGAACTCATCCGCCAGGCAATCGATCTGCTGGACCGGCGTGGTCAGGCGGTACTGCTGGGGGTGCCGGCGGCGACCGCCGAGGCGTCCTTCCTCGTCTCCTCCCTCTATCTGGACAAGTCGATCCTGGGGTGCCGGTACGGCTCGTCCCGCCCGCAACGGGACATCGCCCTCTACGCCGACCTGTACCGGGAGGGCCGCCTTCTCCTGGACGAGCTGGTCACGGCCACGTATCCGATGGAGGACTTCGCGAAGGCGGCGGAGGACGCGGGGGAGGGGCGGGTGGCGCGGGCGGTGCTCACCTTCTAGACACCGGCCGGGCAGGTCGGCCATGCCCGGCTACCTCCGCGCGCCCGGTCCCCTCCGCCTTGAACGTCCGTCGGTACGCCGTCGGAGTCACCCCCAGCACGCCCTGCAGATGCTGGCGCATCGACTGGGCCGTGCCGAAGCCCGCGTAGTGGGCGACCTGGTCCACGGAGAGGTCGGTGGACTCCAGGAGGTGGCGGGCCCGTTCGACGCGTTGCCGGGTGAGCCACTGGCCCGGGCTGATGCCGACCTCCTCGCGGAAGCGGCGCGTGAAGGTGCGGACGGACATCGACTCCTGCTCGGCCATGTCCCGGAGCTGGATCGGTTTGTGGAGGCGCCCCAGGGCCCAGGCGCGGGCGGCGGTCGTGGTCGCGCTCTGCGGCTCGGGCAGCGGCCGCTGGATGTACTGGGCCTGCCCGCCGTCCCGGTGCGGCGGTACGACCGTGCGCCGGGCCACGTCGTTGGCGACGCCGGTGCCGTGGTCCCGTCGTACGAGATGCAGGCACAGGTCGATGCCGGCCGCGACGCCCGCCGAGGTGAGGACGTCGCCGTCGTCGACGAAGAGGACGTCCGCGTCGACCCGGACCTTCGGGAAGAGCCGCTGGAAGTGCTCGGCGTGGTACCAGTGCGTGGTCGCCGGGCGGCCGTCGAGGAAGCCCGCTGCGGCGAGGACGTAGCCGCCGGTGCAGATGGAGACCAGTCTGGTGCCGGGGCGGATGTGGGCGAGGGCGGCCGCCAGTTGGGGAGTGAGGACGCCGTCCTCGTAGACCGGGCCGAGTTCGTACGAGGCGGGGACGACGACCGTGTCGGCGGTGGCGAGGGTCTCCGGGCCGTTCGGGACAAGGATCTCGAAGTCGGCGTCCGTCTCCACCGGGCCGGGCGGCCGGACCGAGCAGGTGACGATGTCGTACAGCGGCCGCCCCGCCACGTCCCGCGCCTTGCCGAAGATGCGCTGCGGGATGCCCAGCTCGAAGGGGAGCAGCCCGTCGAGGGCGAGGACCACGACGCGGTGGCGGGCGGGGGGATGGGCGGTGGGCTCGGTTGTAGGCCCGGTGGTGGGCTCGGCAGTGCGCTCAGCGTCGGCCTCCGCCGCCTCGGCCTCGGAATCGGCAGCGGCGTCGGTGGGGGGCTTGGCAACGGCCTCGGTGGTCGGCTCGGCGGTCATGGCTCGATCCTAATGAATACTGTCCTTCAGGCCACTCGTTCGAGAAGGCCGCAGGTCGGGAAGCTTGATGGCATGACCCAGACAGCCGACGACGCTCGTACCGCCGACGACGACGCTCGTGCCACCGCCTCCGCTGCAGACGCCCGTACCGCTGCCGACGCCCGTACCGCCGCCGACGCCTGTACCGCTGCCGCCCACCGGGGCCCCGCCGATACCCGTCCCGCCGATACCCGTCCCGCCGATTCCCGCCTCGCCGGGCGGCCCCGTATTCACCGCGCCTGGTTCGTCGCCGCCGTCACCTTCGTGACGATCATCGGCGCGGCGGCCTTCCGTTCGCTGCCGGGTCTGCTGATCGATCCGTTGCACGCCGAGTTCCACTGGTCGCGCGGCACGATCGCGTCGGCGGTCTCGATCAACCTGGCGCTGTACGGCCTGACGGCCCCCTTCGCCGCCGCGCTGATGGACCGCTTCGGCATCCGCCGGGTCGTCGCGGTCGCCCTGACGGTGATCGCGCTCGGGGCAGGTTCGACGGTGTGGATGACCTCGGCCTGGCAGCTGATGCTCTGCTGGGGTCTGCTGGTGGGGCTCGGCTCCGGTTCGATGGCGCTGGCCTTCGCGGCGACCGTCACCGACCGCTGGTTCACCGAACGACGCGGCCTGGTCTCGGGCATCCTGACCGCCGCCTCGGCGTCCGGGCAGCTGATCTTCCTCCCCCTGCTGTCGTGGATCGTCTCCGAGCGCGGCTGGCGGCCCGCCTCCGTCACCGTCGCCCTCGCCGCCCTGGCCGTCGTCCCCTTCGTATGGCTGCTGCTGCGGGACCACCCGGCGGACGTGGGGCTGAAGCCGTACGGGGCGAAGGAGTTCGTGCCGAAGCCCGGACCGGTGCAGGGGGCTGCGCGGCGGGCGGTGACGGTGCTCTTCTCGGCGATGCGGACCGGGCCGTTCTGGCTCCTCGCCGCCACCTTCGCGATCTGCGGCGCCTCCACCAACGGCCTCATCCAGACCCACTTCATACCTGCCGCCCACGACGAGCACATGCCCATCACGGCGGCGGCCTCGCTGCTGGCCGTCATCGGAATCTTCGACGTCCTCGGCACGATCGCCTCGGGCTGGTTCACGGACCGCTTCGACTCGCGGCGGCTGCTGGCGGTGTACTACGCGTTCCGGGGTATCTCGCTCCTCTTCCTCCCCATACTGCTGGCGCCCGCCGTCCACCTCCCGATGATCTTCTTCATCGTCTTCTACGGCCTTGACTGGGTCGCCACCGTCCCGCCCACCATGGCGCTGTGCCGCGAGCACTACGGCGCCGACAGCGCCATCGTCTTCGGCTGGGTCCTCGCCTCCCACCAGGTCGGCGCCGCCCTCGTCGCCTTCCTCGGCGGCCTCGCCCGCGACACCTTCGGCTCGTACGACGTCGTCTGGTACGCATCGGGTGCGCTGTGCGCGGCGGCGGCACTGATGGCCCTGGTGATCCGGCGGCGGCCGGTGGGGAGGGCGGAGGTGGCGGTGGCCTGACCCGCCCCGCGGCTTCGGCCGGGACCCCGCGCGTCGCAACCGTTTCGGCCGGGGCACACTCCCTGTAGGCGGGAGGGGCACTGGCGATGTACATGGCAACGGCTGGGGTGACGGGGGAGGGCGCGGTCCGGAAAGGGGCCACGCCGTCGGCGGTGTCCATGGCGGTGCTGGGCGTGGAGGGCGCGCTGCTGTGCGCGGCGCTGTTCCTGATGGGACTCGGTGCCCGGCCGGGGCCCGGGGGTGGAGCGGCTTTCGCGGCCTTCGCCGTCGCTCCGTTGCTGCTCCTGCTGATCCTGCTCGCCGCCACCCTGCTGACCGCGGCGTACGTCCTCCCGGCCGTCCTGCTCGCCCACTGGACCGCACGGCAGCTCACGGGCCGGATCGCCTGGTGGTGGATCCCTCCCGCCTGCACCCTGTGGGTGCTCCCCGCCCTGGCCGTCCCGTCCTGGAACCTCACCGGCCTCGCGCTCTACGCGGCGGTCCTGCCCCTGGCCCTGACCGCGCACTACACCCTCGTACGCGCCGACGCCGGCCGCCCCGTCCAGCCCTGCGCGGCGATCCTCACGTGGGGGACGCTGGTTGTGCTGTGTGTGGTGGTCGTGGGTGGGCTGGTGATGGGGTAGTCGGTTGCGGTTGCGGTTGCGGGCGTGGGCGCAGGGGTGGGGGTGGCACCCCGGCGCTGCGCGAGTTGCGCCTGCGTCATACCCAGCGCCTCACGTCGCTCCCGGACCGTCCGGCTGTCAGGCCCTGAGCTCCCCGAACCGTCCCCTGTGGAACAGCAGTGGTGACACAGCTTCGCCACCCGTGCCCAGCGCCTGCACCCGGCCCACCACGATCAGGTGGTCGCCGCCGGTGTGTACGGCGTGGATCGTGCAGTCGATCCATGCGGCGGCGCCGGTGAGGCGGGGGGAGCCCGTGGCGGGGGCCGGGGCGTGGGCGACACCGGCGAACTTGTCCGCGCCGCTCACCGCGAAACGCCGGCACAACTCGCCTTGCTCCGCGCTGAGTACGTTCACACAGAAGACGCCCGCGCGGGCGATCCGGGGCCAGGTCGTCGACGTACGGCCGACCAAGAACGCGACCAGCGGCGGATCGAGCGAGAGGGACGAGAACGACTGGCAGGCGAAGCCGGCGGGACGGTCGTCGGGGTGCTCGGTCGGGTGCTCCGTGCGGTCGGATTCGTGGGTCGCCGGGGTCGCCGGGGTCGACGCCGGTGCGGTGATCACTGTGACGCCCGTTGCGAAGTTGCCCAGTACGCGCCGGAATTCGGCCTGGTCGACCGGCGCGCGCTCGTCCGCGCGGACGCAGCGCAGCTCGGGGCGCGGCAGTGCTTCGACGACCGGTTCCGCGTCCGTCGTCCTACGGCTTCTGTCCGCCGGGTCCGCACCCAGATAGCGGACGGCGGCGGCTGCCATTCCCGCATGTCCCATCACCTCACTATTGAAACTGACGGCCCGTCAGAAGTGAAGTCCGGTCCCGTAACGGTTTCCTGCGGCCGTCAGTGGCCCTCGTAGTGCGGTGTCCGCCGTTCCACGAAGCTCGCCACGCCCTCCTGGGCGTCCGCCGTCGTCATGTTGATCTCCTGCGCGGAGGCCTCGGCGGCGAAGGCGGTGGCACGGTCGGTGTCGAGGGAGGTGTTGACCAGATGTTTGGTCAACGCCAGGGCCCGGGTCGGGCCGGCGGCGAGGCGTTCGGCCCACTCGCGGGCCGTCTTCTCCAGGTCCTGGGCGTGGACGACACGGTTGACGAGGCCGAGGCGCTCCGCGTCGGCGGCGGACAGGGCGTCGCCGAAGAACATCAGCTCCTTCGCCCGGTGGGGGCCGACGAGACGGGGGAGCAGATACGCGCCGCCCCCGTCGGGGACGAGACCGCGCCGTACGAACACCTCGATGAAGCGGGCCTCTTCGGCCGCGAGTACGAGGTCGCACGCGAGGGCGAGGTGCGCGCCGATGCCGGCCGCCGTGCCGTTCACCGCCGCGATCACCGGCTTCTCGCAGTCGAGGACGGCCGCGACGAGCCGCTGGGCGCCGAGGCGGATCATGCGCGCCACGTCACCGGCCACACGCGCCCCATCGCCGCCGGTCGAGCTGCCGCCGGTCGAGCTGCCGCCCGCCGATCCGCCGCCGGCCGCCGCGCCCCGCAGGTCCGCCCCCGCGCAGAAGCCGCGGCCCGTCGCGGTGAGGACGACCGCGCGTACGGCGGGGTCGGCGGAGGCGTCGGAGAGGAGCTGGATGAGGCGTTCTCGCTGGGCAGGAGTGATGGCGTTCATCGCCTCGGGGCGATTGAGGGTGATCCACGAGACGGCGTTGTCAGTGGCGTGCAGTATCAATGAGTCACGGGATTTTTCGGGATGTTCAAGGGGGGAAGCGGACATGTGGGTGCTCCTGATCTTACGGGTAGTGACGGTCGTCCTGGGTGTCTTGTGCCGGCGCTCAGCGGCACACCGCCAGCGCGTCCAGGGCCACCGCCCCCTGCCCCCTCGGCAGCACCATCAGCGGGTTGATGTCCAACTCCGCTATCTCGTCCCCGAGTTCGAGCGCCATGCGCTGCACGCGGAGCACGACCTCCACGAGGGCGTCCACGTCGGCCGGGGGAGCCCCGCGCACCCCGTCCAGCAGGGCCCGCCCGCGCAGTTCGGCGAGCATGGCGTGGGCCTGGTCCTCGGCGAAGGGGGGCACGCGTACGGCGGAGTCGCGGAGGACCTCCACGAGGACGCCGCCGAGGCCGACAGTGACCGTGGGCCCGAAGAGGTCGTCGTGCGTGACGCCCACGACCATCTCAACACCCCGCTCGACCATCTGGCAGACCAACACCCCGTCGAGGGAGACGTCCTCGTAGCGGGCGATGTCGGTCAGTTCGCGATAGGCGTCGCGGATCTGGCTCGCGGAGGTCAGGCCGATCTTCACCAGGCCGAGTTCCGTCTTGTGGGCGATGCGGGCGCCGGACGCCTTCATCACCACCGGGTAGCCGACGAGGCTCGCCGCGCGTACGGCCGCCGCCGCACTGGTCACCAACTGCTCGCGCGGCACCCGTATCCCGTACGCGCGCAGCAGTTGCTTGGCCGCGTGCTCGCTCAGCTGCTGCCCCGGCCGCATCAGCGCCTTCGCCTTGCGGAAGGAGGGCGACGGGGAGCGGGGTGCCTCGTCGAAGGGGGAGCGGTAGGCGCTGGTGAAGCGGGTGTGGTCGAGGTGGGCTCGGACGGCCGTGATGCAGTTGGCGAAGGTACGGAAGGTCGCCACCCGGGACGACCCGAGCAGCGTCTCGCGGTACGCGGCCTCGGTGCCCACCGGCGACCCCCACACCACGCACACCAGCTTGTCCGTCCGCTCCGCGGCGGCCACCAGGTCCTGGGCGAGCTTGTCGCTCATCGGCGGGAAGGGGCCCGTGATGGGGCAGATCAGCACCCCCACCGCCGGGTCGTCGAGGATCGCGTCGAGGATGCGGGGGCCGCGCCAGTCGCCCACCGGGTGGCCGCCGTTGTCGACGGGGTTGGCCACGCTCAGATAGTCGGGGATCCACTGGTGCAGCTCGGCCTGCTTGGCATCGGAGAGCGTGGGGAGCGGCAGTCCGGCCTCGGTGGCCAGGTCGGCGAAGTGCGCGCCCGTGCCGCCGGAGATCGAATAGACGACGACGCCCTCGGCCCTCGGGGAGGCCGGTCCTGGGGTGCGTGGCCGCCGTGCCCGTGCCAACAGGGTGGCCGTGTCCTGGAGTTCGTCGAGCCCGTCGACGCGGATCACTCCGTACTGCCGCATCGCCGCGTCGACCACCGCGTCAGCGCCGGTGAGCTTGCCGGTGTGGGAGGCGGCGGTGCGGGCGCCGGTCTCGGTGCGGCCGACCTTGACGGCGACGACGGGGACACCGCGCCGGGCGGCCCGGTCGGCGGCGAGGAGGAAGGCGCGGCCGTCCTTGAGACCCTCGACGTAAGCGGCGATGGCGCCGACCTCGGGGCGCTCGGCGAAGTAGGAGATGAAGTCGGCGGTCTCCAGGTCGGCCTCGTTGCCGGTGGGGGCCCAGTGGGAGAGGCGGATGCCGAGTTCCTGGAGGGAGAAGACGGGGCGGCCCTGGTGGCCGGACTGGGTGATCAGCGCGATCGCCGGGCCGTCGAGGTCGTCGCGGAAGCGCTCGAAGGCGTTGAGGTTGGTGTTGGGGCCGAGCAGCCGCAGACCGTCGGAGCGGGCCACGGCGGCGGCCAGCCGCTCCTGCGCGGCGGCGCCCTCCGCGCCGGTCTCGGCGAACCCGGAGGCGAAGGCGACGGCGAACTTCACCTTGGCCTCGGCCAGTTCGCCGATCACGGGGAGGGGGTCGGAGAGGAGCAGTACGGCGAGATCGACCTGTTCGGGAAGGTCGGCGACGGAAGGGACGCAGGGGATGCCGAAGACCGACTCGCGCGTGGGGTGCACGGGGTGCAGCCGGGCGCCCACCCGTTCGGACCAGGCGAGCAACTGCCGGGTGATCCCGGTGTTCGGCCGGCCCTCCGTGTCCGAGGCGCCGACGACGGCCACGGATTCCGGGCGGAACAAACGGTCCAGATCGGGGACGTCGGCGTACAGCGGGCGCCCGCTGACGTCCAGGTCGCCGGCCTCTGCGGGCCTGCCGTGCACGACCTGCGCGGGGTGCTCGCCGCACGCGATGGCCCGGGCCCGGCGGGAGTCGGTGGTGAGGGTGCCGTGGGTTGATCCAAGCATCGGTCCGCCCGCTCCTGTGTGACAGCCAATTCAGTGACGTGACGCGGTGACGCGATGACGTAGTCACGTATCTGACGCTACGTCAGATTTCAGACTACTGAACTGACGCTGTGTCAGGAATGGGTGTGCGAGCAAAGTTACGCGGCGGTAAGGAAGTTGTACCCGCGCGGGGCGGCGGTCAGACGTATACGACCGCGTCGGTCTGCAGCCGCGCCGGTATGTTCCGCGCACGCTCTCCGGCGGAGACACGGAGACACGGAGACACGAGACACGGAGACACGGAGACACGTGGGACGACGGGTGCGGTCGGCGTGCACCCGCGAACTGATCCGGGGACGGGGCCAGGGACGAGGCCAGATACGGGGCCAGGGACGGGGCTTGGGTCTGGACCCGGGCCTGAACCTGGGCCTGACCACAGGCCCAGGGTGCCAGGGATGTCAGGTCGCCCGGTCGTTCGCTCAGCGCGTGGTGCGGATCCGTACGGTGACCGCGTCGCGCGTGGCGACCCCGCCCGTCTTCGCGACCGCCTTGGCGATCTTCTCGGCGTCGAGGGCGAGTTCGCGGAACATGCCGCTGATGGGGTTGGTGAAGCCGGTGAAGTACAGGCCAGGGGCGTTCTTGGGAGAGCGCGGCCCGTGCACGACCGGCTTCCCCCGCCCGTCGAGCACATCGAGGTGTTCGACGAGCCCCTCCAGGGCGCGCCGGTAGCCGGTGGCGGCGATCACGGCGTCGGTCTCGATCCGGCTGCCGTCGCCGAGGACGACCTTGCCGTCCTCGAACCCCTCGACCGGGCCGACGATCTCGACCTTCCCCTTCCGTACGGCGTCGATGAGCCCGACGTCCTGCACCGGAATGGAGCCCTCGTTCACCCGGGAGTAGAGGCCGGTGTCGGGCCGGGTCAGGCCGTGCGCCGACAGGTCCGGCACGCTGAGCTTCGCCATCGGCTTGGCGAGCCGGTCCACGAGGGCGACCGGCAGCCGCCGTACGAGGACGCCCGTGTACTGGGCCGCCCACCCGGCGGTCGACCGGCGCACGATGTGCGGGGCCGTCCGCACCGCGAGCCGTACGCGCCGCGCCCCGCCCTCGACGAGGTCGACGGCGATCTCGGCTCCGGTGTTGCCGATGCCGACGACGAGGACGTCACGGCCGGCGTACGGCTCGGGGTTGCGGTACTCGGAGGCGTGCACCAGGTCGCCGGCGTACGAGTCCCGGCCGGGCCAGTCGGGGATGTGGGGCGTGTGGTTGTAGCCGGTGGCTACGACGACCGCGCTGCCGGTCAGCTCGCGACCGCCGGTGGCGTGCAGCAGCCAGCCGGTGCCGTCCGCGCTCCGCTCGACGCGCGACACCTCGACGCCGGTCACGATCTCCAGCTGGTGCACCTCGGCGTACTTCTCCAGGTAGCGCACCACGTTGTCCCGCGACACCCACCGGCCGAAACGGCGCGGCATGGGCAGGCCGGGCAGGCCCGACAGGCGCCGGGTGGTGTGCAG
Organism: Streptomyces sp. NPDC057474; assembly: GCF_042802555.1. Classification (NCBI taxonomy): domain Bacteria; kingdom Bacillati; phylum Actinomycetota; class Actinomycetes; order Kitasatosporales; family Streptomycetaceae; genus Streptomyces; species Streptomyces sp. NPDC057474. The sequence continues at coordinate 36,223 of NZ_JBHVDX010000002.1, forward strand.
GTGCAGCCGGTCGTAGTGCCGCCGCCAGGAAGCCCCGACCCTGTCCGCCTTCTCCAGCACCACGGCCCGCACCCCCTGAGCCCGCAACGCGTACGCGACGGCGAGCCCCCCGGGACCGCCGCCGATCACATAGACGGGGCGGTCGGAGACAGGGGTAGCGGAAGCTCTGGAGTCGGCCATGTGCCCGAGCGTATTCACACGCTCACTTGATGGGTCTCGGTCAAGCCCGGAATTGGTTGCGGATTGATCACGGGTGTAGGAGGGGTGGGTGGGGTCTGTGGCGTAGATCTCCTGGTATGTGGAGAGGAGGTGGCGGCGTACGGGGGTGGGGGATAGGGGCGCATTCCTTGGGGCTGCGCCCCTGGCCGGCGGGCGTGCGGTGTCGGCCCACGCGCGGGCCGACGCGTCGGCGGTCGGTCCGTGCGTCTTGCGCATCCATCCACCATCCGCTGAACTGACGTACCGTCAGATACCCCGCTTGGGTGCGGAAGGGCGATGTCCATGGACACGATCTGGCTCAGTGGTGCCGAATGGCTGGCCGTCCTCCGTATCGGGCTCGGCCTGTGGTGGCTGGAGAGTTGGCGGCACAAGGACAAGAAGACGTGGTTCGAGGGGGCCGGGATCGCGTGGGCGGCGGGGGTGGCGGGGAAGCATCGGTGGGAGGCGGTGCGGAGCGGGTTCGATGTGGTGGTGAAGCCTCGGCCCAAGGCGATGGCCTATGTCGTCGCCTACGCCGAACTCGCCCTCGGGCTCGGGCTGATCCTCGGGATTCTCACGCCGGTCGCGCTCGTGGGCGGGTTGCTGCTCAACATCCTCTACCTCGTGCTGATGATCCACGACTGGGCCGAGCAGGGACAGAACTCGATGATGGCGCTGATCTCGGTGGTGGGGCTGTTCGGGATGTCCTGGCAGACGTGGTCCGTCGACAGTGCGCTGGGATTGTTCTGAATGGGGTGCTACTGATGGGTGGCGGCGGTGGCGGTGGCGGTGCCGCGCGGTTCGATCTGCCCGAGGTCGACGGCTTCACCCGTACGTACTGGGACGCGGCGGCCGACGGGCGGCTGCTCCTGCGGCGTTGCGAGGCGGCGGGCTGCGGGCGCGCCCATCACTATCCGCGTGAGTTCTGCCCGTACTGCTGGAGCGAGGACGTGCGCTGGGAGGAGGCCTCCGGGCGCGCCACGCTCTACACCTGGTCCGTCGTCCACCGCAACGACCTTCCGCCCTTCGGGGAGCGGACGCCGTACGTCGCCGCGGTCGTCGATCTCGTCGAGGGGCCGCGGATGATGACCGAGGTCGTGGAGTGCGAGGAACTGCGCATGGGGATGGGGTTGGAGGTCGCCTTCCGGGAGGCCGGGGGCTTCGTGGTGCCCGTATTTCGCGCGCGGCCGTGAGGGGCTACGCGTTTCAATGGGGGCGTGAGCCGTACTGATGAGCGATCCGCTGGCCCGATCCCTGATCCTTCCCGTCGGCCTTCCGCCGAGCCGCACGGTCACGGGCTGCGGCTGTGTGCCTGGGACGCCGAGTCCGACGCGGATGTCGAGGCGTGGTTCCGGGGGCGCAGCGATCCGGAGTTCCGGCGGTGGAACACGCCCATGACGCTGGACGGGAGCTTTGAGGGCGCCCGGGAGTCCTTGCGGCAGCGGGCCGAGTCCGCCGCGGAGGGGAAGACCGTGGCCTTCCGGGTCGCGGACGCGGAGAGCGGGGTGACGCTCGGGCAGGTCGGTTTGAGCGGGATCGACGCGTATCTGCGAAGGGCCGTCGTCGGCTACTGGGTGCTGCCCGAGGCCCGTGGCCGCCGGGTCGCCACCCGCGCCCTCGACCTCGCGGCCCGCTGGGCCTTCTCCGGGTTCGACATCCACCGGCTCGAACTCGGCCATGTCGTCGGCCATGCCGCGTCCTGCCGTATCGCCGAGCTGTGCGGGTTCCCGTACGAGGGGACCGCGCGCGGGGCGGCGTTCGACGAGGGGCGCCATGACGCCTTCCGGGACGCGCACCTGCACGCACGGCTGGCCACGGACCCGGCACCGGGAGGGATCTGATGAGCGCGGATGACGACAACGTGTTCGGGAGCGGGTACGAGACCGTCGACGACCCCGACGGGTACTTCGGCGAAGCCGTCGCCGCGCACTACGACGACCCGTCCTCCGACATGTTCGGTCCGGAGGCCGTCGACCCGGCCGTGGAGTTGATCGCCGGTCTCGCGGGTGGGCCGGGAGGGGGCGCGCGGGCGCTGGAGTTCGGGGTCGGCACCGGGCGGATCGCCCTGCCGCTCGCCCGGCGGGGTGTGCCGGTGCACGGCATCGACATGTCGCGGGCCATGGTGGAGCGGATGCGGGCCAAGCCGGGCGGCGCGGACATCGGGGTCACCATCGGGGACTTCGCCACGACCCGGGTGGACGGCGCCGGCTTCACCGTCGCCTACCTCGTCTTCAACACGATCAACAACCTGACCACGCAGGACGCCCAGGTGGACTGCTTCCGCAACGCCGCCGCGCATCTCGTGCCCGGCGGCTGTTTCGTGATCGAGGTCGGGGTGCCGGACCTGCGGAGGCTGCCGCCGGGGCAGAACGCGGTGCCGTTCCATGTCGGGCCGACGCGGCTGGGGTTCGACTCGTACGACGTGGCGACGCAGGGGCTGAGGTCGCACCACATGGTGGTCGTCGAGGGGCGGCCGGTGTACCGGTCGATCCCATTCCGGTACGTCTGGCCGGCCGAGCTGGATCTGATGGCCCGGCTGGCCGGGATGCGGCTGCGGGACCGCTGGGCGGGGTGGAACGGGGAGCCGTTCACGAACGACAGCACCAAGCATGTGTCCGTGTGGGAGAAGGCCTGAGCGAGAAGGGCTGAGGGAGTGGGCTGAGGCGAGAAGGGCGGAGGCGAGTAGGGCTGAGCGAGATGGGCTGAGGCGAGTAGGGCTGAGGCGAGTAGGGCTGAGCGAGATGGGCTGAGGCGAGAAGGGCTGAGCGAGATGGGCTGAGGCGAGTAGGGCTGAGCGAGATGGGCTGAGGCGGGCGGCCGGCGGTTGGGCCGGGTCCTGACGTGGCCTGACCTGACCACGGCCGTCGGCCCCGGCACAGCCCGCCCACAGCCGCACTTCAGAAAGGCTTCAGCTCCGCCCCCGACCTTGGGCGCATGACTGAGAACGCCCACGCTCACGCCCACCCTGACCCGCACGACCACGGTCACACCCACACACACGGTCACCGCCCCCGCACCTCCGAGGCCCAGCGCACCCGTCGCTGGTTCATGAACAAGGCGCTGCTGGCCGGCGGTGTCGCCGCCGTGGCGACGATGACCGGCTGTTCGTCGGGCTCGTCCGGTACGGCGAGTTCGTCCTCGTCCTCGGCCGCCCCGAGCGGCATGCCCTCCGGCGGCCCGGGTGGTGGCGGAGGCGGCATGGGGCCGGGCGCCAGCGCGGTGAAGTACGCGGACTTCGTCGGTGTCACGGCCGACGGCAAGGTCGTCGACGATCTGTACTCGATCCACTCCACGGACGTGTCGACCGACAAGGTCGTCCAGAAGGCGCAGGCCTTCCTGGACGGGCTGACCAGCGCGGAGAAGAAGGCCTCCGTCTTCGACGTGGAGGACGACGAGTGGCTGGCCTGGAGCAACGTCGACGGCTACGAGCGCGAGGGCGCCCGCATGGGCGACCTGACCGAGAAGCAGCGCGAACTCGGCTACGCGCTCCTCGGTGCCGCGCTCTCCGCCGACGGGCTCACCCGGTCCCGCAACATCATGAAGCTGAACGCGTTCCTCGGTGAGTACAACGGCGGCGGCAAGGACACCCTCACCGAGGGCGCCTACTTCTTCACCTTCATGGGCACGCCGTCCACCAGCGAGCCGTGGGGCTTCCAGTACGAGGGCCACCACCTGGCCATCAACTACTTCGTCCTCGGCGACCAGGTCGTGATGACCCCGACCTTCATGGGCTCCGAGCCGACCTCCGCCACGTACAACGGCGAGAAGATCACCACGTTCACGAAGGAGACCAAGGCCGGTCTGACCGTCCTGCGCTCCCTCACCGACGCCCAGCGGAAGAAGGTGATCTCGTCCGAGTCGAAGGCCGGTGACAACCTGAAGGCCGGCGCCGGGCAGGACAACCTCCAGCTCGCCCACCAGGGCCTCGCCGCCGCCGACTGGACCGACGCCCAGCGCGACAAGCTCCTCGCCCTCGTCCGCGTCTACGTCGGCAACATGGCCGACGCGCACGCCGACGTGAAGATGAAGGAGGTCGAGGAGCACCTCGACGACACGTACTTCTACTGGATCGGCGAGACCGACGACGACTCGGCGTTCTACTACCGCGTGCACAGCCCCGTCGTCCTCATCGAGTACGACGCCCAGTCCCCGCTCGCGTACGGCAACAAGGACAGCAGCAGCGGTGACAACGGTGGCGGCGGCATGGGCGGTCCGGGCGGCACCCCCACCCAGCAGCACATCCACACCATCATCCGCACCCCCAACGGGGGCGACTACGGCATCGACCTTCTCAAGCTGCATCTGGAGAACGACCACTGACCTTGTGCGGCTGCCCGGCACCTGTCTGCCAAACGTTGGGCAGATCTCCCAAACGTTTGGTAGGTCTGTCAAACGTCTGTCAGGGCCACAGCAACTCCGTGGCCCACCGGTCCCCCTCCCGCCGGTAGTCGAGCCGTACGTGCCGTCGCCGTGCGTCCCCCTGGAAGAACTCCACCTCGTCCGGCTCCACGACGTACGCCGTCCAGGACGGCACGGCCACGTCCGGCTCCCGCTCGGCCCGCGCCCAGGCGGCCTCCGAGGCATGCTCCAACTCCTCGTAGGAGGAGAGGACTTCGCTCTGGTGGCCCACGAGGGCTGCGGCCAGCGCACCCGTGGAGCGGGTGTGCAGATCGGCGTGGGCGACCTCGGCGGGTTCGACCGTGACCCGGCCCCGCACCCGTACCTGGCGGCCGAGTAGGGGCCAGTAGAAGCCGAGGGACGCGTACGGGCGGGCCGCGAGCTGCCGTCCCTTGCGGCTGCCGGCGTGCGAGGCGAAGTGCCAGCCCCGCGCGTCCACGTCGTGCAGCATCACCGTACGGACGTCCGGCCGCCCCTCCGCGTCCGCCGTGGCCAGCGACATCGTGTGCGGCTCCACCTCCCCGGCCGCCACGACCTCCCCGAACCATGCGGCGAAGAGCGACACCGGCTCGGCGGGGGCCGCGGCCGGGTCGAACAACGGCAGGGCGCTGACCTGCGGATCCCAGACCCGCAGCCCGCGCAGGGCCTGCACGAACTCGGACGGCCGGGCGGAGGCCGGGGAGGGGGGCTGCGGCCGGGAAGGGGGCGGGGGAGGGGGCTCGTTCATGGGTGGGACGGTCTCACACCGTGCCCAGGTCGGACGAGACCCACCTCTCGGGGCGCATACGGATGATGACCTGTTCGCCGTGGTTCTTGGAGGCGAAGTCGACGTAGCCGTCGACCTTTTCGGCCGGGAGGTAGCGGGCGGAGATCTCACGGAGGTCGTCGAGGGTCGCGGGGGACGTGTCGGTGACGGGGCCCTCGACGGAGACGTAGCGGATGGTGGGTTCGAGGCGGTCGATCATCAGGGAGAAGCGGCCGGCGGCCTGGATCAGCCGGTTCTTGCGGGTGTCCGGCCCGGTCATGACCCAGATGTCGCCCCCGGGTTCGTACTGGTACCAGATCGGCACCGTCAACGGCGCCCTCCCCTCCCCGGCGTCCACCGCCAACGCGGCCACATGAGCCTCGGCCAGAAATTCCTCGCGCTCCTTGCGGGACAGTGCCATGTCACTTCCTCCGGGACTGCTACGGGGACGCCTTCGTCTGCCGAGTCGGTTCAGCGCCCTCGGCTTGCCTCGTATTCCGGCGCCGGGCGAAGAAGCCGGGGCCTCGCTGAACGACCGCCGTCAGCCGACGGTGTACGCGGCGTCCCCGAAGTGTCCGCGATGTCGCGTTGTGTGAGGTCCTGCTCGCGCCGCAGCTCGGCGAGCTTGTAGGCGCGGACCTCGGCGAGCAGGCGGTCCATATCGGGCCGCCCCAGTTGCCGGCCTTGTCTCCTGCGACCAACGGGAAATTGATGCAAGCGTCAATCTGCGGGCTCCGATCAGGCCTGATTCACCCGAAAGGGTGGCCGGGGAACCTCACCCCCGCCCCAGCACGACCGTCCCCGAGGAGCAGAACCAGCCGCCCGTGCCCGACGCCACCGACAGGCGGGGCAGGTGGCCGTCGGAGGTTCGGACCTGGTGGTCGCCTGCCTCGCCGCGTAGTTGGCGTACGGCTTCGACGAAGAGGAAGAGGCCCCGCATGCCGGGGTGTTGGGCGGAGAGGCCGCCGCCGTCGGTGTTGACGGGGAGGTCGCCGGTGAGGGTCAGGCGGTTCTTCTCGATGAAGGGGCCGCCTTCGCCCTTCGCGCAGAAGCCGAGGTCCTCCAGGGTCACGAGGGTCATGTAGGTGAAGGCGTCGTAGATCTCGGCGAAGTCGATCTCGGCGGGGCGCACTCCGGCTCGTTCGAAGGCCAGACGGCCGCTGACCGCTGCCGGGGAGACCGTGAAGTCGGGCCATTCGGACATGGTCGTGTGGGAGGTGTACTCGCCCGTGCCGAGGATCCAGACGGGCGTCGTCGGCCGGCAGTCCCGTACGTACTCCTCCGCCACCAGCAGGACGGCCGCGCCGCCGTCGGAACGTATGCAGCAGTGGAGCTTGGTGAACGGGTCGGCGATCGGTGCGGAGGCGAGGACGTCGTCGACGGTGATCGGCGTGCGGAACATCGCCTCGGGGTTCGCCGCCGCGTTCGCCCGGGCCTGTACGGCGACGGAGGCCAACTGCTCCAGGGTTGTGCCGTACTCGTGCATGTGGCGGCGCGCGGCCATGGCGTACTTGGCGATCAGGGTGTGCCCGTAGGGGACCTCGAACTGGAGGGGGCCGCGCGCCCCGAAGGAGAGGTTGCCGGTGCGGCGGCCCGCCTTGATGTCCGCGCGGGCCGTGGAGCCGTAGACGAGGAGGACGACGTTCGCGTGTCCGGCGGCGATCGCGTCCGCCGCGTGCGCCGCCATGACCTCCCAGGTCGCGCCCCCGACCGAGGTGGAATCCACCCAGGTGGGCCGCAGGCCCAGATACTCCGCCACCTCCACCGGCGCCAGCGTGCCCAGGCCGGCCGACGCCAGGCCGTCGATGGCCGTGCGCTCCAGCCCCGCGTCGGCGAGGGCCCGCCGGGCGGCCTGCGCGTGGAGCGCGTACGGGGTCGCGTCGTCCACCCGGCCGCAGTCGGACAACGCGGCCCCGACGATCGCGACCTTCCGGCCGCCGCCGCGAGGTGCTGCGTCACGACGGTCGCCGGTTCCGGGCATAGCAGGCGCGGCAGTCATGGATCTGACGGTACATCAGATGTAGGGGCGGCAACCCTGTGCTTCGGTTGCCTTCCGGCCTAATATGACGGACCGTCAGATCTGGACGTTGGGGGAGCAGGAGGGGGACCGCCCATGGATGCCCGCTTCACCGCCGAGCAGGAGGAAATCCGGCGCACGGTACGGGAGTTGCTGCTCAAGCGCTGTGGTCCGGGCGAGGTCCGGGCCGCCGTCCGGACGGGGGAGGGGTACGACTGCGGGCTGTGGGCCGCCCTCTCCGAACAGCTCGGGCTGCCGGGGCTCGCCCTCCCCGAGGTGTACGGCGGCGTCGGTTGCTCGGTGACCGAACTTGCGCTGGCCAGCGAGGAGTTGGGACGCGCTCTCGCCCCCTCGCCGCTGCTGTCCACCTCCGTCCTCGTCACCCCCCTGATCCTGGCCCTCGGCACCGAGCGGCAGCGCGCCGAACTGCTGCCCCGCCTCGCCTCCGGCCGGCTCACCGCGGCCCTCGCCGTACCGGGCACCGCCCTCGCCACCGCGCTGGCGCTGACCGGCGACAACGGGAGTGCGTGGGCCGGCGGTGGCCGTTCCGGGGGCGTCCAGGCGCGAAGCGTCGAGGACGGGTGGCGGCTCTACGGGGAGGCCGGGCAGGTGCTCGACGGACACAGTGCGGGGCTGCTGGTCGTGGCCGCGCACGCCGGGGGGTACGCCCGCTCACGGACGCTGCTGTTTCTGGTGCGGGAGAAGCTGGGTGCCAGTGGGGGCCTCGTACGGGTGCGCCAGACCTCCATCGACGAGACGCGACCAGTGGCTAGGCTCGAACTCCGGGATGTACAAGCGGAGTTGTTGGGGATCGATGTTGGTTTTGGTGTTGGTGCCGACGTCCGTGCCGGTGCCGATGCCGATGCCGGTGCCGGTGCCCGTGCCCGTGCCCGTGCTGGCGTCGATGTGTTGTCGGCCTTGTCCGAGGTCGGGGACGCGGCGGCCGCCGTGCTCGCCGCGGAGGCCGTGGGCGCCGCCGACCGGGCGCTGGAGCGGACCGTCGCCCATGTGCGGCAGCGGGAGCAGTTCGGGCGGCCGATCGGGTCGTTCCAGGCGGTGAAGCACCGGCTCGCGGATGTGTACGTGCGGGTGCGGGCGGCCCGCTCGGCGGCGTACTACGCGGCCTGGGCGGCTGCTGCCAAGCCCCGCGGAGAGGGCGGAGAGGCCGGCGAGCGAGTCGGTGGGCTGGCGCTCGCGCAGGCGCTGGAGGCGTTGCGGGTCTCCGCCGGGGAGGGAATCCAGTTGCACGGGGGGATCGGGTTCACCTGGGAGCACGAGGCGCAGCTGTACTTCAAGCGGGCGGCGGGGGACGAATCGCTCTTCGGGCCGGTGCACCGGCTGCGGGGGCGGGCGGCCGATGCGGCGGGGCTCTTCGCGGTCGACGGGCGAGGCGAGCAGAGGGAGGTGCGGGGCTGATGGCTTCGAGGAGCGCGGCGGGGATGACGGAGGGAATGAAGGACATGGGCGTGCGGCTGGTGCAGAAGGTGTCCTCGGCTCCGGTGTTCGCCAAGATCGCGCCGCATGTCATACCCGCGCTGGACCGCGCCGTGCACCGGGCCACCCGGGGCCGGGTGCTGCTCAGCGCGCAGTTGCTGCCCGGCGTCGTACTGACCGCGACCGGCGCGCGGAGCGGGGTGCCGCGGCGTACACCGCTGGCCTGTATGCCCGAGGAAGGGCAGGGCAGTTGGGTTCTCGTCGGGTCGAACTTCGGCCGGCCCGGCCACCCCGCCTGGAGTGCCAACCTGCTGGCCCACCCCGACGCCGAGATCAACTGGAAGGGCCAGGACATCCCTGTCACCGCGCACTTGCTGGCGGGGACGGAACGGGCGGCCGTATGGAAGGAGTTGCTGAGGTTCTGGCCGCCGTACTCGACGTACCAGGCCCGGGTCGACCGGGAGATACGGGTGTTCCGGATCGTACGGCGGTGAGGGTGGGCGGCCACGGGAGAGCCGATCGCCGTACGGCGGCGGTGGGTGACGGCGCGCCGCGGGCGGCCTGGCCCTAGGCCTCCCCGGCCCCGGTTTTCTCGCCCCCGAGCCTCCGGCCCCGGTTTTCTCGCCCCAAGGTCAAGGCCCCGCAAGCCCCCGACCTCGCAAGCCCCCAAGCTTCTAGGCCCCCTGGTCCCCTGGTCCCCTGGTCCCCTGATCCCCTGGTTCCCCCTGAACGCGGCAGGCGGCACGCCTCGTCGGAGGGTGCCGGCTGCGTGACAGGAATCGCGTCCGGGGGCGTGCCCGGGTGCTCCTGGCTACTTCGTGGGTTTCTTGCCGGTGATGCCCAGGTGGACCAACAGGGCCAGGTTGGGCTTCAGTTCGGCCTGCTTGACGCCCCAGCTCTGGAACCCCTTCTGGTGCGAGGAGACCGAGGCGAGCATGGCGACGAGGGAACCGGCGAGGGCCCCCGGGCTCACGTCCTTGTCGACGCGGCCCTTGGCCTGGAGCTCGGAGACCGTCTCCGAGAGGGAGTTGGTGACCGAGTTCAGGATCTTCATGCGGATCTTGTAGAAGCGTTTGTCGCCCTCGGCGGCGCCCAGGTCGACGACGCGGAGGATCGCGTCGTTCTTGCGCCAGAACTCCAGGAAACCGTCGACGAGTTCCTGGGCGGTCTGCCAGCCGGCCTTGCCGACCCAGGAGCGGCCTTCGAGGAGGCTCGTCAACGTGGCGCCCTCGGTGGCCATTTGCTCGGCGATCTCCAGGACGGCGCCTTCGACGTCCGGGAAGTACTGGTAGAAGGTCGCGGGCGAAGTCCCCGCCTTCCGGGCGACATCAATGACTTTGACGTCCCGGTAGGGCGACGAGCTGAGCATCTCGCTGAGGCAGTCGAGCAGCTTCTGCCGGGTCGCCTGCCCTCGCCGGCCGGCCACGCGGCCGTCGACGGTACGCACTTGTCCTGTCATGCCGTCAGCTTACCGAGGGGTGATCGGAGCGCGATTCGGCCGACTGCAAATGGGGAGCAGGGGCTTCACCAAGGGGTTCGTGGGGCGGCCCTGCGGTGCGGTGGCGGATTTTCTTCGCCCCGCCGCCCCTGCCCGTTCCCTCCCGAGGGGCTGCGCCCCTTCGACCCCGCACGGGTGAGTTTGTTGTCCGCGGGGTGGGCGGGGGCTCGTCGCGCAGTTCCCCGCGCCGCCTCGGGCTCCCCCGCGCAACGGGGGCTGGAGGTCTCCGACGCGCGCCCCGCGTGAGCGGCCGTTAGCTTGGCCCTATGGCCGATGAGACGGGAGCCGCCGCCGGGACGGGAGCCGCCGCCGACAGGGCAGCCGCCGCGTACCCCGAGGGCGTCCCCTGCTGGGTGGACGCCCAGTTGCCCGACCTGGAGGCGGGCAAGCGGTTCTACGGCGAACTCTTCGGATGGACCTTCAAGGTGGCCCCCGGAGACGGCGCACACGAAGTGTGGGCGTACGCCTCGGGCTCCCCGGCCGCCCCTGCCGCCCCCGCGGCTCCGGGCGCCCCCGCCACCCCTCCCGGAAGCCCGGCCATCCCCACCTCCACCCTCACCCCCACCCCAATCCCCACCCCAATCCCCACCCTCACCCCCGTCGCCGCCCTCGCCCCCAAGCCCGACGGCCGTTTCCCCACCGTCTGGACGCTGCACTTCGCCACCCCGGACGCGGTCGCCCTGACCGCCAGGATCACCGCGGCCGGTGGTCAGGTGATCACCCCGCCGACCCCGGTCGGCACGCTCGGCACGGCCGTGCTCGCCACGGACCCGGAGGGGGCCGTCTTCGGTCTCTGGCAGGCCGGTACGCATCACGGCTTCGGGCGGCGCCACGAACCCGGCACGTTCGTGTGGGCCGAGCTGTACACACGGGACACCGAGGCGGCCAACTCCTTCTACGCGCACCTCTTCCACGACGCGCTCTTCGGCCCGGACGCGGCCCCGGACTTCGGCCGGGCCACGCTCACGGACGTCTTCCCGGCGGAGATGCCGCCGCACTTCCTGGTCCACTTCGGGACGGAGGACTGCGAGGCCGCGCTCGGGACCGTCAGCCGGCTCGGGGGCCGCGTGCAGGTGCCGCCGTTCGACACGTCGTACGGAAATGTGGCGGTCGTCACGGACAATCAAGGGGCGTCCTTCGCGCTGCTCCAACGGAGGGGCGGAAACGGCCGGCGGGAGGCGCCGCAGGAGGTGGATCAGGCCGAACAGCGCCCGGATGATCTGCGGCAACAGGGGGACGACCAGCGCGAGGACGAGGCCCGACCGGGGGGAGAACGCGGGGCGACCGGCCTGGGGGACGAGGGCTGACCAGCAAGAAGACGGCAGTCGGTCGGCGGGAGGACAAACGTGGGCCGGTTGTCTCCGTTGGAGTGACGGGGCCGCCGCGTGGGCAGACGTACGGGGTTGTGCGCAGGTGGTACGCGGCTCGCCACGGTGTCCCACCATCCGGGCTCCCGCTTCCCGAGAGGCGGACAACATGGTTTTGTCCTGAGACACCCCGTTCCGCACCCGGGTTCGCAACCAGCACCCGGTAGCAGGAAGAATCGGGGTGCGTGCCGCCATGGCGGTGCGGTGGTGAGACGCTGCACGGGGGTCGCGCGCACAACGTGGGTGACGCGGTCCGTACGGGGAGGTGGCAGGGCAAGTGGTGGATCAGCTGACGCAGCACGATCCGCGGCGGATCGGGCCGTTCGAGGTGCTGGGACGGCTGGGTGCCGGCGGCATGGGGCTGGTCTATCTGGCGCGCTCGGCGTCGGGCCGGCGCGTGGCGATCAAGACGGTGCGGACGGAGCTGGCGGAGGACCAGCTCTTCCGGGTCCGTTTCACACGCGAGGTCGAGGCGGCCCGCGCGGTGTCCGGCTTCTACACGGCGGCGGTGGTCGATGCCGATCCCCGCGCCGCCGTGCCGTGGCTGGCGACCGCGTACGTCCCCGCGCCCTCGCTCGAGGAAATAGTGAATGACTGTGGGCCGATGCCGGTCCAGGCCGTCCGCTGGTTCGCCGCGGGCGTGGCCGAAGCCCTGCAGTCCATCCACGGCGCCGGACTCGTCCACCGCGACCTGAAGCCCTCCAACGTCCTCGTCGTCGAGGACGGGCCGCGGGTGATCGACTTCGGTATCGCGTCCGGCGTCTCGAACACACGTTTGACGATGACGAACGTCGCCGTCGGCACCCCCGCGTACATGTCGCCCGAGCAGGCGAAGGACTCGCGGAGCGTGACCGGCGCGAGCGACGTCTTCTCGCTCGGCTCGATGCTCGTGTTCGCCGCCACCGGTCACGCGCCGTTCCACGGGGCCAACCCCGTCGAGACCGTCTTCATGCTGCTGCGCGAGGGCCCCGACCTCTCGGGCCTCCCGGACGATCTGCGCCCCCTCATCGAGTCCTGTATGCAGATGGACCCGACCGCGCGCCCCAACCCCGCCGACCTCCAGGCCCAGCTGGCGCCCCACCTCTTCGGCTCCGGCTCGGACGACAGCGGTACGGCGTCGGCGTGGCTGCCCGAGAAGGCGGTGAGCCTGATCGAGACCCGCCGGGGCGGACGCCCGGCGCCCAAGCCCCAGCAGACGTCCGGCGGGCGCAGCGGCGGCGGCCGCCCGGCCGCCCCGGTACCGCCGCCCCCGCCCTCGTACGACCCCGCGCCCCTCTCCATCGGTGCCCCCGACACCGGGCCGGTACGGCTCGCCGGCGGCCAGGTGCCCATCGGGCCCGGTCCGCGCGTCGCCGACGCCCGCGCGGCCGCCGTGAAGGCGCCCCCTCCCGAGGCGGGCCTCGCCGCGTCCTGGTCCCGGCCACGCGCCGGCGTGAACGGCGCCGACCCCGCGCCCTCCGTGACCGCCCCGCCCGCCGTTCCCGAGCCTGCCGCCTCCGGCTGGCGCCCCTGGCGTTTCCGCATGTCGAACGACGTATGGGGCACCCCGTCCGTCGCCGACGACCTCGTCTACGTCACCTCTTTCGAGGTACACGCCCTGGATGTGGCCACCGGCCGGCGCCGCTTCAAGACCCGGGACGTCGCCTGGTCGATGGCGGTCGCGGACGGCCGTATCCACGCCTCCGACGGCCCGACCCTCTTCGCGCTCGACGCCCGTGAGGGCGCCGACCTGTGGCGGCTTTCGACGGACGCCTGGGTGTACTCCCTGAAGGCCGACCGGGGCACGGTGGTCACCGCGACCCGGGGCGGCGGCGTACAGGGCTGGGAGGCGTCCAACGGGCAGAAGCTCTGGGAGCTCACCGGCGCCCAGACCGACTTCGAGTCCCCCGAGGCCGGGCCGGTCGTGCAGGACGGCACGGTGTACGTCTGGAAGGACGCCCGGCTGCGCGCCCTGGAGGCGCGTACGGGCGACGAGCGCTGGTCGTACCCCATCGGCGACGCGGCCTCCTGCGGCGGTGTCCCGGTACGGCTGACACCGGCCCCGGACGGATACGTGTACGTCTCCGCCGGCAGCCGCGTCCTCGCCATCGACATCGCCGGCGGCCACGTCCGCTGGCACTTCGAGGCACCGGCCGTCTTCCTCTCCGCTCCCACGTTCGCGCCGGGGCCGGCGGTCACGGGCGGCGGCGTCTACCTCGCCGACTACCTCGGCACGGTCTACGCCCTCGACGCCACGGACGGCCGCGACCGCTGGCGCATCGCCACGGAGTCGCGCTCCTCGCTGGAGCCGGTACTGGTCGCCGCCGGACACGTCCACGTCGGCAGCGGCAAGGGCCTCTACACCCTCGACGCGGTCACGGGGACGCCGAAGTGGCGCTTCCAGGCGGGCGGCGAGATCGTCGGATCGCCGTCGGTGGCGGAGGGCCGTATCCACTTCGGCTCGACGGACCACCTCCTGTACACGCTGAAGGCGGACGACGGGCGGCTGCGCTGGAAGCTGGCGACGGGTGGCGAGATCACCGGCTCGCCCGTCGTCAAGGACGGCGTCGTGTACGCGTGCAGCAAGGACCGGTGTGTGTACGCGCTGGACGCGGAGAAGGGGACGGGGACGGCGCGGACTTCGTAGGCGCCGGCGCCTCATGGCTCGGGGGCGGCTGTGATCGGGCGACCGCGGGTGGTTCGTGGGCGCCCGCGCAGTTTGCCGCGCCCCTGAAAAGCAGGGGGCGCACGCGGGACGGTGGGCTCGCGGTGCTGGTCGTCCAGTAGGTCCGAGTTCACGCCCGTCCCGGCCGCTTCTCTCTCAAGTACGCCATCACATAACGCCGTACGACGTCCCGCCCCGGCGTACACCGGGTACTCGGCGTGTGCGGTCGCCCGCATGCGCCTTGGCTCCCGGCAGGGTTCGCGGGGGAGCAGCGGCAACCACCGGTCGTACGTGACGCGATGCCGTTCCGAGCGGGCCGCCCAGCGTCGCCATCGGCTGCCCTCCGGCCCGTTCGTCGGGTCGCTTCCGTGCGCGGCGCCGGAAGCCGCCCCCGGTCCGACACCTCCCCATCCCATGCTTTTTTCGGCTCCCCCTGTAAGAAGTGGGCCGCTGCGCGCATTGCTTGGTGAGACAGCCGATATGAGGGGACGGCGCGTGACGCATGCCCAACGTTTCAGGGAGATCTATGAGGAGTGCTATCCGCGCGTCCTCGCCTACACCACGAGCCTGGTGGGACGGCAGGTAGGAGAGGACATCACCAGCGAGACATTCACCGTGGCCTGGCGGCGGGTGCGGGACATCTCGCAACCCGCGCTGCCCTGGCTCCTGGGAGTGGCTCGCAACCTGGTGCGCGAGTTGCGTCGCCGGGACAGCCACCAGTACGCCCTCGCCGCCGCGGAGGCACAGCGCATCAGCAGCGGTGCCCGGGCCGACGTCGGTGACGTCGCGGCGGACGTGACCGATCGGGAAGCCGCGCTGCAGGCCCTGGCGAGCCTGTCCGACGCCGACCGGGAACTGCTGACGCTCATCGCCTGGCACGGGCTGAGCGCCAAGCAGGCCGCACGGGTCCTGGGCTGCACCACCGCGACGCTGACCGTCCGGCTGCACCGGGCCCGCCGCCGTCTGGAGAAGGCCCTGGAGCCGGCGTACCCGGCGGATACGGCACCCGTACCGGAGGCGGCACGCGTATCGGAACCGGTGTCCGTGCAGGAGCCGGTGTCCGCGCAGAAGACGGACTCCGCACCACCCGCACACACCCCGCGCCGCACTGATCGCAAAGGAGCACTCACGTGAAGAACACCCACGAACGGTCCGGGCGGCCCGACGTCATGAAGGTGCTCGCGGGCGCCCGGCCCGACGAACTGGATCCGTCCAGGCTGGTGGACTCCCCGCGGCAGCGCGAGGACCTGGCACGCATCCTGGCCGGAGCGACGGACGGTCGCGCGGCACGCTTCCGGGTACCGGAGCGATTCCGGGTGCCGGGGCGGCTCCGGGGCACGATCCGGCCGTTCGGGACCGTCGCGGCCCTCGCAGTCGTCGCGGCGTCCGCGGTGGTCGTGAGCACGCTCGACCGGGACCCTCTGGGCGTGAGCCCGGGCGCACCCCCGCAGTCCTCCTCCGCCGCTCGGCCGGGTACGTCGATGCCGGACGGCCGCCTCGAACTGCTCAGTGCGGCGAAGAAGGTCGAGACGTCGGCCGGCGAAGGAACGTACTGGCAGACCACCACGCGCTCGGAGGACGTGAACGTCGTCAGCGCGGCGGGAGGCAAGGGGCGGCTCTTCGCCGTGCGCGACACGGGGACCGCGGAGTGGTCGGTCGGCGTGCGCCCGGGAACCCGGAGCCTGATGGTCTCCGGTCTGGACGCCGTGATCGCCCCCCGTACCAAGGAGGACGAGGCACGCTGGCGGGCCGCCGGCTCACCCGAGACGATGCAGGCCGAGGTCACGGGGAACGAGGAAGGCGGCACGCTCGGGTACACGATGGGAACCCGGCCGCCGACGGTCATGCGGACGGACGCCGACGACAAGATCTACGCCCTTGGTTCGCGGAATGCCTCCTACCAGGATCTGCTTGAACTTCCCTCCGACAGCGCCGAGTTGCGCCGAGAGCTGGAGCGCCGGTACGGGGAGGACAGCGGTGCCGAGATCAGCGACCGCACTGCCTACGTGCTGCGTCAGGCGGCCGACCTCATCACGATGCCGGTGAAGCCCGCTGTCCGGGCGGCCGCGTACCGGGTGATGGCGGAACAGCCCGGCGTCCGGGGGCTGGGGCGTGTCACCGATCCGCTGGGGCGCGAGGGCGTCGGGATCGCGTTCCCCGGCACGCACGGGACACCGCTGGGGAGCGTGGAGCAGCGGGTGGTCGTGGACCCGTCCACCGGCGAGCTGCTCTGCGAGCAGCTCGTGCTGGTCGAACCTTCGGACAGGGCCCGGGAAGCGGGTCTCGACGCGGGCACGACGGTGAACTACACGGCGACGACCCGGATGGGCTGGGGCGAGAGCCAGATCACGGTGCCGGAGAACGCCCAGCGCTGAGCGCGTGCGATCCGGCGAAACACCCCCGGCAAGAGCTACAGGATCCAGCAGGAGCACAGGAGAAGATGACAACACCCGTACGACGGTTGGCTTCACCCGCCACCCGCGTGGCCACCGCACTCGCGGCCGCGGGCAACGCCGCGTGCGAGAGCGTGACGGAGGCGTGCGGCCTGCCGGCCTCGCGCGGACTCCGCTGACCTCCGGGTCTGACGGCCCCCTGGCCCCGCCGTTTCGGTCGGGCTGAGACACGAAAGTGCCTTCTGCGCTGGGACGATGAACCTTGTCGAGGGGGTTCTGGCGGTCCAGGCGGAAGGCACTTTTCGCATGCGGGGTCGTGCGGGTCGTGCGGGTCGTGCGGGGTCACGCACACGAGCCGTACGCCGCTACGACGACGGCTTGCACGACCCCGTCGCCGAGACGGTCAACACCCCGGCGTTCGGGGCCGCCTGCTCTCTGACCTCGTCCGGCACGTGCGCCACACCGGCGATGACGGACCACTCCCCCAGATCGAGGAAGGCGCCGAACTCGGGGCTCATCTCCATCAGCTCGCCGTCGAAGTGCCAGCCCCGCTTCTCCAGAAGACGGACGCCTCGCAGCAGTTCCTCTTTGCGCGGAATCTTTCGGCTGAGTGCCGTGCCATCCACCACGCAGTCGCGCCCGAGAGGATCCTTCGCGACGACAAATCCCTCACCCACGTCCCCGAAGGCGAATTGCAGGTCCCCCACCACCTGAGCCCTGGTCTTCTCTGCGGTCTCTGCGGTCTCTGCGGTCTCGGTGGCCGAGGAGGGTGACGCCTTCGCTCGTGTCGGTTCGGACGACGGAGCCGACGAGCCGTTCTCACTTGCTCCGCAGCCAACCCCCAACAGCCCCAGCAAGAGCGCCCCGGCAACCGCGAAGCCGGCGTTCCTGTCCACTTGCCCCACCTCTTCTTCCGACCGAGATCCACATCCTCACCCGACGACATGCGGGACACCGAATCGTACGAACCGCTCGGCATCGACAGCATCCTCGTCCCCTGCCCGCCACGTGATGCCCGTGGTGACTATGGTGTGGGCATGCACATGCAAATACGGGGGCGCGGACTGAGGTTCGCGTCGATGACAGCGGTCGTCGTGCTCGCCCTGACCGGGTTCTCGACGGGTCGGGGCCACGGTGGCACCAGTTCCAGTGGCGGCAGCAGCGACGGCGGCGGTGGCGGTTGCAGTTCCTCCTCCCAGGACCACGACACGTCGTCCTCGTCCTCGGGTGGTAGCACGTCCGGTCTGGGCAAGGACTACGACTATGACGACAACGACGATGACTACGACGACTCGTACGGCGACTCGTCGACCGGGGACACCGGCTCGGGCGAGGGGCAGTTGGAGCCGGCGACCGTGCGGCTGGTGAAGTGCGCGACTGTGAAGGAGCCGTACGCGACTGTCGAGGTGACCAACCCCAACCCGAGTGACGCGGCGTTCTGGGTCGACGTCTCGTTCAAGGACAAGAGCGGCGCCACGCTCAAGGACGAGACCTGGAAGATCGACGTGCCCGCCGACGACAAGGTGACCGTCGACATCGAGATGGCGAGGAAGAGCATGGCGTCGTCGGTCGACCACTGCGTGGCGGAACCGGAGGCCGAGCCGATCAGCTGATCGCAGCGAGGCGAGGGCTCACCGCACCCGGTACCCACCAGGTCGGCGCCCCGCGAAAAGCCCCGCCTGCCGTTCCTCCGGCAGGTTGCCCAGGGAGACGAGGTGCGGGGCGTACGCGAGGGCGTGCGCCCGTGCCGCTTCCCGGGCGGACCAGCAGGCCCGGACCGTGCCCTGGACGGCCTCCGGCGGATACCCGGCGATCACCTCGGCGCACCGTACGGCGGCGGCGACGGCCTCGCCGGGTTCCGTCACCTCCGACACCAGCCCCACCTCGAAGGCCCGGCGCGCCGACATCCGCTCGGCGGTGCCCATCAACGCCATCCGCGCGGCCTCCCCGTACGGCATCCGCTGGGCCATGAGGACGGACTCGAAGGCGCTGACCATGCCGTACGTGGTGTGGGGGTCGAAGAAGGTGGCGGGGGTGTCGGCGACGATGAATTCGGACTCCCCGAGCAGGTAGAACGCCCCGCCGCAGGCCATGCCGTTCACCGCCGCGATCACCGGCTTCCACAGGTCGTTCGACTTCGGGCCGATCCTGAGGAGGGGGTCCTCGATCGTGTACGGGGAGTTCGGCTGGGGGACGGCCGTCGCCGCGTCCCGGTCGAGGCCCGTGCAGAAGGCGCGGGCGCCGGCCCCGGTCACGACGACGGCCCGTACGGTGTCGTCGAACCGCAAGTCCCGCCAGGTAGAGGTCAGTTGCTGAGCCATGGGCAGGTCGATCGCGTTGTGCTTCTCCGGGCGGTCCAGCGTGAGGACGGCGACGCCCGTGTCCTTGTCCGTCGTCGTGCGCAGGGTCACGGTCGCTCCAGTACCCATTGGGGGAGGCCGGCGGCGGTGAAGACCACCTGGACCCGCGCACCGATCCGGAGGCGGCCGACGGGGACGGAGTCGAGGCGGGCGCCCGGCTCGGTGACCAGGTTGCCGACGAGGCGGATGCAGGGGGCGTCGGTCAGTTCGACGAGGACGACGTTGTACGGGGCCTGCTCGGCGTAGTCGGGGAGGAGGGGCGGGTGGGGGAGGACGTACGACCAGATCCGGCCCCGGCCGGCCACCTGGCGCCACTCGGTCGCGAAGGAGCGGCAGTGCGGGCAGCAGGGCCGGGGCGGGAAGCGGAGTTCGCCGCAGTCGGCGCAGGCCTGGATGCGTAGTTCGCCTTTGGCGGCGTACTCCCAGAAGGGTGCGCCGTCGTCGTCCACCACCGGTGTCAGCATCTCAACTCCCCGTCCTCATCGACTCGTTCAATTGCGGAGCAGTAGCGCCGAGGTCGGTACCCCCTCGCCCGCGGTCACCAGGCAGGTCGCGGCCCCCGGCACCTGGGCGGTGCTCGTGCCGCGCAACTGCCGTACGCCCTCGGTGATCAGGTTGAAGCCGTGCACATACGCCTCGCTGAGGCCGCCCCCGGAGGTGTTGACGGGCAGCCGGCCGCCGCTCTCCAGGGCGCCGCCCTCGGTGAAGGCGCCGCCCTCGCCCCGGCCGCAGAAGCCGTAGCCCTCCAGGGAGAGCGGGATGAGGGCGGTGAAGGCGTCGTAGATCTGGGCGACGTCGATGTCGTCCGGGGTGAGGTCCGCGTGTTTCCAGAGGTGGCGGGCGGCGGTCCAGGCGGGGCCGGTCAGCGGGTCGTCGTTCCAGTAGTTGACCATGCCGTGGTGCTGGGCGGGCAGGCCCTGGGCGGCGGAGTGGACGTACACGGGGGCCCGGCGGCAGTCGCGTGCGCGCTCGGCGGAGACGAGGACGCACGCCAACGCCCCGTCGGACTCGAGGCAGTTGTCGAAGAGGCAGAGGGGCTCGCTGATCCAGCGGGAGTTCATGTACATCTCGCGGGTCAGCGGGCGCTCGTACATGATCGCGGCGGGGTTCTGGTTCGCTCTGTTCCGGCAGGCCAGCGCCACGTTGAAGAGGTGGTCCCGTGTGGTGCCGTACTCGTGCATGTGGCGGCGGGCGAGCATGGCTATCTCGTCGGCGGGGCGGAGCAGCCCGTACGGACGGGTCCACTGGGCCGGGGTGGGGAGTTGGACCGTCGTGTTCTTCCACGGGCGGGGGCCCGAGCCGCGCTTCCGGGACCGCCAGGCGACGCCGACCGTGGCCTGCCCCGTCGCGATCGCGGCGGCGAGATGGGCGACCGTGGCGCAGGAACCGCCGCCGCCGTAGCCGACCTTGCTGAAGAAGGTCAGGTCCCCGAGGCCGAGCGCCTTCGCCACCTCGACCTCGTCCGTCTCCTCCATCGTGTAGGAGGCGAGCGCGTCGACCTCGTCCGGCGCTATCCCCGCGTCGTCGAGGGCGGCGAGGATCGCGCGGCACGCCAACGCCCGTTCCGTTTCCGGCAGTTGCTTGGCGAAGGGGGTCTGGCCGATGCCGACGATCGCTGTCGCGTCCTTGAGCACGGCCATGGGGCACACCTCCGCACAGGGGCATGGGCCAGGGACTGTCCGGCCGGTGGCCGGCTGCTGACAGTCCGTCAGGGTACAGCTAATCTGACGGGTAGTCAGCTAATGCCGGGACACTGGTTCTCGGGTACGGAGGCCTGCTGTGCGCGATGACGTGGATGTGTGCGGAGACGTGGGTGGGCGCGGTGACGTGGAATGGGGGACCGTTCCGGGGCTGGTCCGCTCGGCGGCCCGGCGGTTCGGCGGGGTCGAGGCCGTCGTCGACGGGCGTACGCGGGTGTCGTACGCGGAGCTGGGCGCGCGGGTGGAGCGCGCGGCGGCGGCGTGCGTCGCGAACGGGGTCCGGGTCGGCGACCGGGTCGCCCTCTGGGCGCCGAACTCCCTCGACTGGATCGTCTCCGCGCTGGGCGCGGTCTCGGCGGGCGCGGTGCTCGTGCCGCTGAACACCCGCTTCAAGGGCGGCGAGGCGGTGGACGTGCTCGTGCGCAGCCGGGCGAAGCTGCTGTTCATCACCGGGACGTTCCTGGGGACGTCGTACGTGGCCTCGCTGCGGCGGGCGGCGGGCGGGACGGTGGTGGGGGAGTGCGAGGGCGGTCCGCCCGCGAGGCCGGGGCCGTTGCCGGGGGCGCCGTGTCTGGAGCAGGTGGTCGTCCTCTCCGACGACGCCCCCGCCGACTTCCGCACCTGGAAGGACTTCCTCGCGAGCGGCGACGGGGTGGGGGAGGGGGTGGTGCGGGAGCGGTCGGAGGCACTGACCGGTGACTCCCCGTCCGACATCATCTTCACCTCCGGCACCACCGGCCGCCCCAAGGGCGCGGTCATCACCCACGCGCAGACCCTGCGGGCGTACGAGGTATGGAGCGAACTGGCCGGGCTCCGGCAGGGCGACCGCTACCTCATCGTGAACCCCTTCTTCCACACCTTCGGCTACAAGGCGGGCGTGATCGCCTGCCTCATGCGGGGCGCGACGATGATCCCGCAGCCGGTGTTCAACGTGGAGACGGCGATGGCCAACGTGGCGGCGGAACGCGTCTCCGTCCTCCCCGGCCCGCCCACCCTCCACCAGTCCCTCCTGGACCACCCCGCCCGCGACGACTACGACCTGAGCGCCCTGCGCCTGGTCGTGACGGGCGCGGCGGTGGTGCCGCTCCAACTGGTCGAACGGCTGCGGGCGGAGCTTCGGGTGGACACCGTCCTGACGGCGTACGGCCTCTCCGAGGCCTCCGGCATCGTCACGATGTGCCGACGCGGCGACGAGCCGTCGGTGATCGCGTCCACGTCGGGCCGGGCGATCCCGGGGACGGAGGTGCGGGTCGTCGGCCCGTCGGGGAAGGCGTTGCCGCCCGGCTCCCCGGGCGAAGTCCTCGTCCGCGGCTTCAACGTCATGCGGGGCTACTTCGAGGATCCCGCCGAGACCGCCCGCGCCGTCACGGCCGACGGCTGGCTCCGCACCGGTGACGTCGGCGTCCTCGACCACGACGGCAACCTCCGTATCACCGACCGCATCAAGGACATGTTCATCGTCGGTGGGTTCAACGCGTACCCGGCCGAGATCGAGCAACTCCTCGGCCTCCACCCGGACGTGGCCGACGTGGCGGTCATCGGCGTCCCGGACGCCCGGCTGGGCGAGGTCGGCAAGGCATACGTCGTACGCCGGCCCGGTGCGACCCTGACCTCCGACGACCTCATCGCCTGGTCCCGGCGCGAGATGGCCAACTACAAGGTGCCGAGGGCGGTGGACTTCGTGGGCGAGCTGCCGCGGAACGCGAGCGGGAAGGTGGTGAAGGGGGAGCTGCGGGGGCGGTGAGGGGCGGGCTCTCCGCACAGGTCACTCACGGTTCAGCGACTTCCGTGCGGCGGAGTGCAGATCGTGGATCTCGTCCATCGCCTCGCGCCAGGCGGGATCGTCGTGGTCGACGGTCCGTGCGGTGTGCTCGGCGGCGCGCAGTCGCGCGGCGGAGGCGGGGATTCTGGCGATCTCGATGGCCACGGCCCACGTTTCGAGGAACCGGGTGATCGGGCCGAGACTGCCTGTGCGGGCCGCCAGGGTGATGGCCTCGTCCTTCTGCCGTTCCATCTCGCCCAGGCGGTGAGGCGCCACCTGTTCCAGGGCCGCACGCAGCGCGGGCGGTGTTCTCTCCGGCCGTGAGGCGACGGGAGCACCGGGTCCGACATGCGCTGCGATCATCCTGGTCCTCCCCTGGTCGTGCAGGCTCCTGCCGGGGGTCCGCCGAGGCTCCCGGGCGGCCGGCCCCCGGACACGCCTCGGCCGCGGTGGCTCCCCCTCCGCGCCACCGCGGCCGATCCCGTGGGAATGAAAGTCTGGCGTTGGCCCTACTTGCCGCTGTCGAGGTCGAGAGCGGGCGGGGCGGGCATGCTGTTGTCCATCGTCGTGATGGCCTCGGACTTGGCCGGCTCGCTGGGCATGCTGTTGTCCAGCGGCTTGACGATCGGGTTCTTCGGCGGCGTGGGCATGCTGTTGTCCATCGTCGTGATGGTCTCGGCCTCGGACTTGGCCGGCTCGCTGGGCATGCTGTTGTCCAGCGTGGTGAGGTCCGCGTCCGTCTTCTTGTCGCTCATGGCCTGAGTTCCTCTGCTGTGGTGACTAGTCAGGAACGCCCGTCCGGAGACTCCCCCGAGGGCCGCCGGACGGGCGATGCGGAGCCACATCCCAACTGGTTGCGCCCCCGTTCAGACCGCCTGCCCCCCGACACGACGGTCTGGCAAGAAAGAGAGTGCCGGGCGGAGATAAACGAATGCTGAACGTCCGCAACAGTCTGGCGCGCGCCCGCCGCCCCGTGCCCTCCTGGTGCCCGCGACCGTGCCCGTCCCTCAGGTCGCGGCCGCCGGGGCGATCAGTGTGCGTACGGCCGTCGCCTCCTCGGCGGCGCCGCTCTGCTCGTAGAGGTTGATCGCGTCCCGCCAGCAGGCCTTCGCCCGGTCCGTCTGGCCCAGCGTGGACAGGGCCCGTCCGAGGAGCGTCACGATGTGACCGCGCATCCGGTCGCCGCCGACACAGCCCAGAGCGAGGGCCTGTTCGGCGTGCTGGGCGGCGCGCGCGGGACGTTGCGCGGCGAGATGCACCTCGGCCTTGCGGAAGTGCGTGTTGCCTTCCCAGAGCCGCTGCCGGTGCTCGGCGAAGATGCCCTCCGCGTCCGAGAACTGTTCGAGCGCCTCGGCGTGCCGTCCCGCACTGGTCAGCGCGAGGCCGAGAGCGAGATGGGCGTTGGCGCGTCGCATCGGCCGGCCCATCTCGGTGTGCACGTCGAGGCTGTGCCGCGCGATGTCGATCGCCCTGGCGACGTTGCCCATGCCCAGATGGGCGCGGGAGAGATTGGCCAGCGTCACCGCCTCGTTGAGCCGGTTGCCGGCCGCCCGGTAGCCCTCGATCGCCTGCTCCAGGAAGGTCTTGCCGTCCGCGTACCGGCCCTGGTGCATGGAGATGAGACCCCGGTCGTTCGCCACCCAACTGGCGGCGACGTCCTGCGCGGAGGCCGTGAGATCCATGGCGAGCCGGGCCTGGTCCCCCGCCTGCTGGATGCGGCCGGACACCAGTAAAACGTTGGTCAGCATCGTCCGCGCCCGCCCCTCCGCCCGTACGTCCGCCGCCGCCCGCGCCGCGTCGCACATCGCGCGCGCGGTCGTCTCGTACTGGTGGGAGTTGGCGCCGGACTCGGTGAGGTCCTTGGCCGCCCAGAGCAGGTCGACGGCGCGGCGCAGCCGGTCCGTGCCCGCGGACTGCCGTACGCAGGCCAGCAGGCAGGCCGCCTCGTTGTAGAGCCAGTCGAGGGCGGCGGAGCCCTCGGTGAAGCGCAGGCCCGGATACTCGGTGGGCTCCAGGTGGTCCACCAGCCGGTCCCCCGGCCGCTCGATCGCGTACACCTCCGCCGCCGTCGCCAGATAGAAGTCCAGCAGCCGCGACATCGCCGCCTCCCGCCCCCACTGCCCGAAAGGCGTGTGAGACGCCCCCATGCTCGGCGGCTGTTCGTCCCGTTCGGCGCATGCACGCGCGTAGAGGCGTACGAGGTCGTGGAAGCGGTAGCGGCCCGGGGCCGCGGATTCCAGTAAAGACGTGTCGACGAGGATCTCCAGGACGTCCTCGGCTTCCTCCGGCGGCAGGTCCAGTACGGCGGCCGCGGCGGCCAGGGAGATGTCCGGCCCGTCCGCGAGGCCGAGGAGGCGGAAGGCGCGGGCCTGGGCGGGCTCCAACTGGCCGTAGCCCAGCTCGAAGGTGGCCTTCACCGCCAGGTCGCCGGCCTGCAGCTCGTCCAACCTGCGCCACTCATCGGCGAGTTTGGCGGCCAGGACGGACACCGTCCACGTTCTGCGCGCCGCCAGGCGGGACGCGGCGATGCGGATGGCGAGGGGCAGGAAACCGCAGGCCGCGACGACGTCGAGCGCGGCCTTGCGTTCCGCCGCGACGCGCTCCTCGCCGACGATCTTCGTGAAGAGCTGGAGGGCCTCGTCGGGGGACATCACGTCGAGGTCGACGAGGTGGGCCCCGGCCAGGTCCACCATGCGCACCCGGGCCGTGACGAGGGCCGCGCAGCCCGCCGTGCCGGGCAGCAGTGGCCGTACCTGGGCCGCGTCCCGCGCGTTGTCGAGCAGGACCAGGACCCGGCGACCGTCCAGGACCGACCGGTACAGCGCGGCCCGCTCCTCCAGGGAGTCGGGGATCGCGGAGTCGGCCGTGCCCAGCGCCCGCAGGAACGAGCCGAGGACCGTCTCCGGTTCGGCGGGGCGGGAGCCCGCGCCCTGGAGGTCGACGTACAGCTGGCCGTCCGGGAAGGCCGACCGGGCCTGATGAGCCACATGCACCGCGAGGGTCGTCTTGCCGACGCCGCCGATGCCCGCCAGTGCGGACACGGCCATCACCTGGCCGTCGGCGCCGGACGCCTCCGCCAGCACCTTGCTCAGGTCGCCGACGAAGGCGGCACGGCCGGTGAAGTCCGGGACGGTGGCGGGGAGTTGGGCGGGAAGGACGGGGGTGGCGGCGGGCTCGGGGGCGAGGGGAGCGGAGGGTTCCGCGAGGCGCGGGTCCGCTTGCAGGATGCGCTGTTGCAACTCCCGCAGACCAGGGCGCGGGTCCACACCGAGTTCGTCGGCGAGGAGGCGGCGCGTGTCGGCGTACACCGCGAGGGCCTCCGCCTGCCGTCCGCTGCGGTACAGCGCCAGCATCAGCAGTTCGCGCAGCCGTTCCCGCAAAGGGTGCGCGGCGGTGAGGGCGGTCAGCTCGGACACCGCCTCCGCGTGGCAGCCCTGCTCCAGGTCCATGTCCATTCGGGTCTCGACCAGTTGGAGACGCCACTCTTCGAGGCGGGCCCGCTGCGTCTCCGCGTACGGCCCCGGAACGCTCGCCAGGACCTCCCCGTCCCACAGCCCCAACGCCTTGTTCAGCAGATGGCGGGCATGACACAGATCCCCGGAGCTCTTGGCCTTCTCGGCGTCGGTCGCCAGTTCCTGGGCCACGGCGAGGTCCAGCGCGCCGCCGGACAGCGCGCGGACCGCGTAACCGCCGGACTCGCTGACCAGTACGCCGGGGGAGAGCGCCTTGCGCAGCCGCGAGGCGTACGTCCGTACGGCGGCCAGCGCCTGCGACGGCGGATCGTCGCCCCACAGTGCGTCGATCAGCTCGCTCGCGGTGGCCGTGCGTCCCTCACGCAGCAACAGCGCGGCCAGCAGGGCACGTTGCTGGGGCGAACCGGTGGCCAGAGGCTCGGCGCCGCGCCAGGCCCGTACGGGTCCGAGCACGCTGAAGCGCAGCTCGGCCGAGGCCTGGGGGTCCGGTTCCGGAGTCCCGGCGTCCACGGCAACCCTTTGCTCCGGCACTCGCGGCACACCGATCTCCGGCACTCCCGGTTCACCGCCCATCGACGCCCCCTAAGGCCTCCCTGACAACCAGGCCAGTTTGCCTTGTTCATGGCAGATCCGTCAGCCGTGCGAGAGCTCGATCACAGGTAGCCACGCGGGATATCACCAGGTCCACACAAGCTCTCCGCGCACATGCGCGCCCCGATGTCCGTCCGGCGCCTGGCGTGTCCCGCCGGGAAGCGCCCGCCGGAGAGCCGTACAGATTACTGACGGGTCGTCAGATCGGCGCTACCGTGACGGACATGGACACCTTGGAGACGAGCGCCACGGATGCCACCACCACCCCCGTCCCGCCCTTCCCGAAGATCATCTCCGTCGACGACCACACGGTGGAACCCCCGAACGTCTGGCAGGACCGGCTCCCGAAGAAGTACCGGGACACAGGCCCCCGCGTGGTCCGCGCGCCGCTGAAGGAGATGACGTTCCTCGGCGGCCGCTTCAAGCCCGTGATGGGCGCCCCCGGCGACGACGGCCCGATCGGCGACTGGTGGGTCTACGAGGACCTGCACCGCCCGCTGACCCGCCTCGACACCGCCGTCGGCTACTCCAGGGACGAGATCAAGCTGGAGATCATCACGTACGAGCAGATGCGCCCCGGCTCGTACGACGTCCCGCAGCGCCTCGCGGACATGGACGTCAACCACGTCCAGTCGGCCCTCTGCTTCCCGACCTTCCCGCGCTTCTGTGGCCAGACGTTCACGGAGGCCGCGGACCACGAGCTGGGGCTGCTCGGCGTCCGGGCGTACAACGACTGGATGGTGGAGGAGTGGTGCGGTCCGCAGGCGCGGGGCCGGCTGATCCCGCTCACCCTCGTCCCGCTCTGGGACGCGGAGTTGGCGGCGGCGGAGGTACGTCGCAACGCGGCCCGGGGGGTCCGCGCCGTGGCCTTCTCGGAGATACCCCCGCACCTCGGTCTGCCCTCCGTCCACACCGACGACTGGGACCCCTTCCTCGCCGCCTGCGACGAGACCGGCACGGTCGTGGCCATGCACATCGGTTCGTCGAGCCGTATGCCGTCCACCTCCGCCGACGCGCCGCCCGCCGTCGGCTCCACGATCACCTTCGCCAACTGCTGCTTCTCGATGGTCGACTGGCTGATGAGCGGCAAGTTCGAGCGCTTCCCCAACCTCAGGGTCATGTACGCCGAGGGCCAGATCGGCTGGATCCCGTACATCCTGGAGCGCGCGGACGTCGTCTGGGAGGAGAACCGGGGCTGGGGCGGCGTCGCCGACAAGGTCCACCGCCCGCCGTCGGAACTCTTCGCCGACCACGTCTACGGCTGCTTCTTCGACGACGCGTTCGGGCTCCGCAACCTGGACGCGATAGGCGTCGGCAACGTCCTCTACGAGACCGACTACCCCCACTCCGACTCCACCTGGCCCGAGTCGAGGCAGGTCGGCGAGGCCCAGATGGGGCACCTGGACCCGGACGTGGTGGACCGGATCGTGCGGCGGAACGCGATCGAGTTGCTGGGGCTTACGGAGGAGGGGCTGTGGGCGGGGCCTTGAGCGATGGATGGGGGGTAAGTACGACACTCGTGTGAACTGTCGGGTCATCGGATATCGTGAACGCTCTTGGGGGGGCCGAGTGCGTTGCGACTGTCCCCGTGCCGGTTTGCGCAGAGGATTCGGGGGCGTCAGTTGCCGTACACCGCAGAGATCAGCCGGACCAACCCCGGGTGCTTCATCTTTCTCGTGGACCAGTCCGCCTCGATGAGCGACCCCATGGGTGGCGGTGAGGTGACGCGGCAACGGGCCGAAGTCGTGTCGGACGCCATCAACCGACTGCTGACCGAGCTGTCGGTCAAGTGCGCCAAGGAGGAAGGCGTACGCGACTACTTCCATGTCGCGGTGATCGGATACGGCCACAGCCACGTCGGATCCGCGTTCCAGGGCGAGCTGGCAGGCCGCGACCTCGTTCCGCTGAGCGAGGTCGCGAACAATCCGGCCCGGGTGGAGAGCCGTGCCAAGAAGGTTCCGGACGGCGCGGGCGGACTGGTCGAGACGTCCGTGCAGTTCCCGGTGTGGATGGATCCGGTGACCAATGGCGGTACGCCCATGACCAGGGCCCTCGGCTACGCGGATTCGCTCGTGGCCAACTGGGTCGAGGCGCACCCTGGCGGCTTCCCGCCGATCGTCCTCAACCTCACGGACGGCGAGTCCACCGACGGCGACCCGACCAGCGCGGCCATCGGACTCGCCTCGCACTCCACGGCCGACGGAGCGGTGCTTCTGTTCAACCTCCACGTGTCCGGCAGCGGCGGTACGCCCATCACGTTTCCGGACAGCGAGGAGAGCCTGCCGGACACCTACGCACGCCTGCTGTTCCAGATGTCGAGCGTCCTCCCCAGCCATATGCGCTCCTACGCCGCCTCGCAGGGCCATCGCGTCAGCGAGGCCACCCGGGGCTTCGTCTACAACGCCGACATCGTCAACATCGTGGAGTTCCTGGACATCGGTACGCGGGCGACGGAGCTGCGCTGACCATGGCGGACCTCCTGGTGCTGCCGGAGTGGCAGCTGCTGCGCGTGCCCAAGGCCGGCAGCCGGATCGAGGAGTGTGAGGACGCCGGTCGCGTCTGGGACGGTGATCCGCACTTCGACGGCGAAGGGCGGACCGTGGCCTCGCTGTACGCCGCCGTGTCGGACGGCGCCTCGGAGAGCCTGCTCGCCGGTGCCTGGGCCGACCGGCTCGCCAACGACACCGTCGAGTCCATGACTCTGGCCGGTGACTGGTGGCGGGACCTCAGCGGGTTCGTCGGCGACCTCATGTCCCGTTCGGCGATCCGTTGGGACGCCTTCCTCACCTGGTACCAGGACGACCGTGCCGCCCGGGGGCGGCCCATCACCTGGTACGAGCAGCCAGGCCTCGAAAAGGGCGCCTTCGCCACCGTACTGGGGGCCGAGATCCGGGTGACCGTGGCGGACGGCGGTGACGTACGCCGGGATTGGTACGCCTTCGCTCTCGGCGACAGCTGCCTCTTCCACATACGGGACGGTCATGTGCATGGCGCCTTTCCGCTCGCGGCCGTCGAGGACTTCGGCATCACTCCACAGCTCCTCGGCAGCCGCAACCACGACGTGGCGCTGGTCACCGACCGTGTAACCGTCGCCCAGGGCGAACTCCTCCCCGGCGACGAAGTGCTTCTGGCGAGTGATGCGTTGGCGGCCTGGCTGCTCACCCCGGACAACGAGTCGACTGCGCCGGGCAAGCGGTTGGCCCGGCTCGTGGACCTCGGCGAGGAGTCCTTCGAGGAGTGGGTGAACGATCAGCGGGCGCGCTCTCGCATGCGCAACGACGATGTCACCCTCATCCGGATGAGGGTGAGAGCGGAGGCGTGATGGCGGTCTCCCAAAGCGGCGGATCCGCCGCCGGAACCGGAGCGGTCAGAAAGTTCCCGACGGGCGCGAACTACTCGCAGGCCCTGCAACACCCGCAGCTGTGCTTCCGCGACCCCGACCTCAAGCACGGCACGGTGCAGCAGAGTCTCGTAGTCGGACTGGGACCTAAGGCCATCTCCGGCAACTTCGCCAGCGTCTTTTCGGTCACGGCCCCGGACGGACAGCGGTACGCCCTGAAGTGTTTCACCAGGGACAGCACGGCCCTCACCCAGCGGTACCTGGCGATCAGCTCCGCCCTGGGCGGTCTCGACATCGGCGCACTGTCGCAGCCGTGGTCCGTGGGGTTCGAGTTCCTGGAAGAGGGAGTGCTGGTCGAGGGGCAGTGGTACCCCGTGGTCAAGATGGCCTGGGTCCAGGGCACCGGCCTCATCGGCTGGCTCGAAGGCCACGTCGACGACACAGTCGCCGTACGGGCGCTGGCCGACCGGTTTCTGGCCCTGGTGGGCGACCTCGACCGAGCCGGAATCGCCCACGGAGACCTCCAGCACGGCAACATCCTGGTGGCTTCCGACGGAACCCTCCGCCTCGTCGACTACGACGGCATGTACGTGCCGGCTCTCAAGGGCGAGAAGGCGACGGAGAACGGCCACCGCAACTACCAGTCCCCGTCCCGCTCGGCGGCCGACTACGGCCCCTCCATGGACCGCTTCTCCGCCTGGATCATCCAGCTCTCCCTCTTCGCCGTCGCGGCCGACCCCGGACTGTGGCGTCAACTGCACGACCCTCAGGGTGAGTACCTCATCCTCTCCGAGGCCGACTTCACCGAGCCCGCCATGTCCCTGGCCTGGCCGATGCTGCTCGGCCACCCCGACGAGCGGGTACGGGCCGTTGCCACCCAGGTCAAGAAGCTGCTGGGCAAGCCGTGTTCGGCCCTCCCGGCGCTGACGCCGGACGCGGTGTCGGTTCCCTCACCACGGTCGGTGCCGGGCAGTAGGAAGGGCAGGAGCGCAAGCCAGCGTCTGGCCCAGGCACTGGCGACGACGGCCGGGCCGTCGCCCAGCGGGGTCCCGGCCTGGATGTCGGGCCACATCCCGGCGGCTGCGGCGGATCCGACGGGCCCGGTCGCCGCGCTCGGGCCCAGCACTGGGTTCGTCGGGCGGCGCGCGCGCGACCTGGTCGTGGCGGCCTCCGCCCTGCTCACCACCTCGACACCGGTGGCCCTGGCCGTCGTCTCCGCCCCGCCCGACGGCTACCTGCCCATCGCCCAGGGGGCCGCCCTCGCCGTGTCCGCGGCCGCGATCGGTCTGGGGCGGCGACTGCGCCCTGAGTACCGCACCGCGAAGGCGCGAGTCGGTGAACTACGTCTACGGGCACGGGAGCTGAAGGGCCCGGCCGCCTCCCACCAGAGCCTGGCGAAGGAGATCCGCAAGCTGGACGACTCGGCGGCGAAGGACGCCGTCGCCTCGGACCGGCGCCTCCAGTCACTTCAGACGGAACTTCGGGACGGTCTGGCGCGCATTACGGTGGAGCTGAACCGCCGCACAAGCCAGATGCAAAAGGCACTTGTCGCACTACCGGCCGAGGAGGCGCGTCGCATCGCCGCCGCGCTGGAGCCGGCGATCAGGGCGCACATCCAAGACAGGTTGCGCAGGACCTCGATCCAAGAGGCACGCTCGCTCACTAATATGGGCGCCAAGATGGTCCAGGCGTTGTCCGACGCGGGCATTCGGACCGCGGCCGACTTCACGGGCACGGGCGTCACCCAGAACCAGACCTACCTCGTGGGCGCGAGCGGCCAGTGGATCCGCGTACCGGGTATCGGCGCGGCTCGGGCCACCACCTTGGAGACATGGCGCAGGAACCTGGAGCAGCGCGCCCGTGCCACCGCGCCCACCAAGGTGCCGTCCCAGATCATGGCAGGCATCCGGAACGACTTCGCCACCCGTCGCAGGGACCTGAACACCCAGGTAAAGCAGGCTGAAACGAATGCCCAGCAGAGCCGGGACGCCCTCCAGAAGAGGACAGCCGACGAACGGCAGCGGCTCGCCACCGAGCGCCAGCAGCGGGGCGTGGACGTTCAGCGCATGCGGGCCGAACTCATCCAGCGCCAGAAGCGGCTGGCCGGTGCCGAGGCGGAACTGGCACGGGTGAAGTCAGAACTGGCCCAAGCGCGTGCGGTGACCCGGCGTTCTCTGAGCATTCGTCGCTACGTGAAGTTGCTGGCAACCGGTGGATGAGTCGGTCGGATGCGGCGCTCACCGAGAGGGATCGAGGCGCGCCTCACCCGCGTCGACGACGGTCGAGGCACTCGTCCAACCCGAATACCTACGAGAGATGGGCCGCTCCCTCCCGCCGACCGAAACGACTCCCCCGTACCCCCACAACGACGGCCCCGCCCCCCTTGTCTGACGGCTCGTCAGCTAAGACGATGAGGGCGCCTGATTCCATCAGCCGGAGGAGCGGCCGTGCGATCACTGCGGGAAGGCCGACTGGCCTACGGGATGCAGCTCCCCGTCCAGTCGCAGAGCACTCTCTACGCCGAGCCCTGGGAGGCGGACGCCGGGCCCCAGGATCTGGCTGAGATCGCGCGGGCCGCCGACCGGGCGGGCTTCGCGTACGTCGCCGCCTGCGACCACGTGGCCATCCCGCGCCGCCTAGCGCCCGCAATGAGCACGGTCTGGTACGACCCGGTCGCCACGCTCGCCTACCTGGCCGGCGTCACCGAACGGGTCTGGCTGCTCAGCCATGTCGCGGTCGTCGGCCTGCGCCACCCGCTCCTCACGGCCAAGCAGTACGCCACCCTCGACCACCTCTCCGGCGGCCGGCTGATCCTCGGCGTGGGCGCCGGGCACGTACGGGAGGAGTTCGAGGCGCTCGGCGTCGACTTCGACCGCCGGGGAGCCGTCCTGGACGAGTGTGTGGACGCGCTGCGGGCGGCTCTCGGCCCGGACGAATTCCCCTCCCATCATGGCAAGGTGTACGACTTCGAGGGGCTGGGCCAGCGCCCCCGCCCGGCCCAGGAGCGTGTCCCGATGTGGGTGGGCGGCTCGTCCCCCGCCGCCGTCCGCCGGGCCGCCGTCCGCGGCGACGGCTGGCTTCCCCAGGGCGACCCCCGCGACCGACTGCCGGCCCAGATCACCCGGCTCCGGCGCCTACGGGAGGAGGCCAGAGTCACCGACCCCTTCACCATCGGCGCGATCGCGGAGCCGCTGTACGTGGGCGAGCCGGGCTGGAACGTTGGCCGTCGCACGCTCACCGGCCACCCGGAGGCCCTCGCGGAGTCGTTGCGGGAGTACGGGGCGATGGGGGTGGACCAGATCCAGGTGCGGTTCCGCAGCCGCAGCCGAAGTGAACTCACGGACCAAATGGGCGAGTTCGGGGCCGAGGTGGGTCCGTTGCTGTAGAAGCCGCCCGCCCTGCCATGGAGGCGTGGAAGGGCAGGCGGCTGATGTGCAGGGCTGGCTACCGGGGTTCTGTTTCCTGCCAGGCCCGGCAACGGGGGCAGCGGCACGGCGGCCACTCGTGCGACTGGGGCAGGCGCTCGGTGTCGTGCTCGCTGGTGACCGTGAGCTGGTGTGTATGGCTGACGGTCTCGCCGTCCGGGTCGATCCGGTAGGTGCGGATGGTCAGTCGGGAGGCCCCGTTCTCGGGATACCGCCCAGCTTTCACCGGGCCCCGTCCGTGCCGGGTGCGTGGTGGCATGGGCACGGGCAGGCGGACATCAGCAGCAGGCCCGTGGCTCCCGGCAGCGGTACGTCGGCCGTCTGACGACACCGCCGGTGCAGGTCCGCGTAGTCGGGCCGCCCGGCGAGCGCGCACTCGGCGGACGGCGCGGCGTCCGCCTCCACCGGGCTCAACACGCCACCGCCCGCTCCGCACCGACGACATGGCGGTCGAGGTCGATCCCGAAGTCGGCGGCGAGCACCAGCGCGAGCCGCCGCCGCGACTGCCGCGCTTGCTCCCGCTCTACGGCGGCGAGGTAGGGGCGGACGAGGGGGGATGCGGCCCCGTCTAGGGGGGTGTCCGTGTCCAGGCTGTACGGGGAGCGTGGGGTGGGGAGTCGAGATACGGCGAGACTGGGGGCCTCGGGCAGAGGCGGTGGGGGGACGGCGGGGCGGGAACCGGCGCGTCGTCTGCCGGTACCGGGCGCGAACATACTCAGCATGCATCGCAAGAGCGCGTGGATAATGCTCATGTCGTCAGCTCCTGTTTAGCTGGTGGCCGTGAACCCCGGGGCTGTGCAAGGCCGCCGGGGTTCTTTACCTGGCGAGCATACGCGTATTCGTGTATTCGCGGTCGTCTGTTTCCGCGAAGGCGCATATGTTCGCATCATGGATCTCGACCGAGCCGTGCCCGTCTGGCCTCAAATCGCGGATGAACTGCGCCGCCGTATCGACGCCGGTGTGTACGCGCCCGGCAGCCGGTTCCCCGCTGTAGTGGACCTGGCCACGGAGTTCGACGTCGCAGCGTCGACCGTGCAGAAGGCTGTGGCCTCCCTCCGCTCGGAGGGCAAGCTCCGTACCGTGCTGGGGCAGGGCTCGTTCGTCGCTGATCGGGAGACGTGACCCACGGCCTGCTGGACCTGGGGTGGCCCTTGGCATGCGCCGACATGCGTCAGCCCAGCGCCTCGATGGCCTTGAGGATCAGAGCGCGAGCCTCCGGCCCGTACACGGCCATGCTGCGCAGTTGCTCGAAAGCCTTCAAGTAGAGGGTGATCTCGTCGGGCTGGGTGATTCTCACGCGAGCTGACACGAGCTCCACGGACACGAGTTCGTCGTCGTAGATGTGGAACGTCTCCCGCGGCCAGTGCACGCGCTCCTGGGTGACCATCGGGATGATGCCGAGCGACACCGACGGCAGGGCTCCGGCTGCGAGGAGGTAGCCGAGTTGCGCGGCCATGGCGTCCGCGTCGGCGATCTGGCAGTGGAGAACGGACTCTTCGACCAGCAGGACGAAACGGCGCCCCGGCTCGTGGATGACGCGCGAGCGCTCGACCCTGGCCCGGGCCGCCTCGGCACTGTCGTCGAAGGGGAGTTCACGGAAGTGGGCGGCCCTGCGCAGTACGCCCGCCGCGTAACCTTCCGTCTGGAGCAGTCCGGGGACGAGGGTGGAGGAGTACACGCGGAACAACGCGGTGCTGTTGAAAATCTGTGCGTAGCTTTCCTGCAGCTGCTTCAGGCCGTTACGGACCTGATGGCGCCACTCTCGGTACATCGACTCGGCGTTCACCGACTGGACGATGAGGTTCTCCGCCTGGTCGTCGGCGTGGACCGCCCCGCACCAGCGGCGGATGTCCTTCGCCGTGGGACCGGTGACCGCGTTCTCGATGCGGGACGTCTTGGAGTGGTGCCAGTCGCACCGGTCGGCCAGCTCGACGACCGTCAATCCCGCCTCCTTGCGGAGGTCGCGCAGGCGCCTGGCGACAGTCTCGCGCGCTGCCTGGGCGGACGAGGACGGGGAGAGGGGCATGAACTGGCCTACCGTGCGTGCTGTCAGCGGATGTCGTACTGGTCGTGTGGAACGGCACGCGCCCACACCGTCGCGAACGCCTCAGAGCACAGCTTGGCGGCTGCCGGGTCGTCGGAGATCTCCTGGCCGGCCGAATGACCGTCGCCGGTAAAGTGATTCCACCGGACCAGCCGCTCGTCGAACAGCCAGAAGTCGTTGCCGGGCAGCGCGATGTCCGAGGCATGTCGGCGCGGCAGCCAGCGTACGTGCTCGCCTGCGGCGATGTTGGTGAACGTGTTCGAGTGCTCGAAGCGGATGTACTCGGTGACCGGCTCGGAGATGATCCGGGCTCGGCGTACGACGATCCCGTGAGAGACCGTCTCCTGGATCAGGTCGAGCCATGGTCGCCACCATGACGCCCGCTTCTCCGGGTCCGTACCCCGCTGGCCTGGCTCGAACAGGTGCGGTCCGGCGGCACGATTGTCACGACTGTCTCCGGGTGGCTGTACGGATCGGGCCTGGTGAAACTGACCGTCGGCGAGGGCGGCACGGCCGAAGGACGGTTTCTGCCCGGCACGGTGTCGTTCATGATTGCCCGTCCGCACGCCGCGCCCTCCCTGTCCGACGTCGCGGATCTGTTGACCCAGGACGCGTACGAGCGCCCGGCATTGGTCGGCCCCGAGGTACTGGCCGACTGGACCACTCAGTTTGTCGCCCAGCTCGCGGTACCGGGCGCCCAGTACATCGGGATGAGCGTGGGCGGCGGCCCGATGCTGGACCACGTGGTCGACCTGGACACGAGGTCGTTCGCCACGCTCGTGCCGGACGGAGAGGGAGGGTTCCTGGTGCGCCAGGGCGGTCCAAAGCGGCTGTGGGACGGCGTCGAAGAGTCGATCGGCGCCTGGCGGAATGCGGGAGCGCCGCCGCAGACCCAGTTCGGCCTGACCGTCACCCCGAACCGTCAGCGCGTCTGGCTCGGCTCCCCCGCAGGACCGGGCTGGGACCTGCCCGACTGATCGCGGCACCAGGCTACGACGCTGAGAGGCCGTCTGTGATGTCCACCGCCCAGTTCCTCTCCCGTGAAGCAGCCGTGGTCGATCAGTTCACAGACCAGGCCGTTTGAAGCTCGGCGCCCAGCTCAGAGGGCTCGGTACGCCCAGATGACGCGATGCCGCCGAAACAGCTCGAAGATTCCGTGACCACCCGCCGCTGTTGTGACAGCTCGCTGCCCCGCGATGCGTTCGCGGGGCCCGCCGCTACCGCGGGCGCATCAGGTGCAGGTCCGCACCCCACGCGTCCAGTACCCGGCCGTGCCCAGCCCGCCGGGCCACGGCCTCGACCTGGGCGAAGAGGTGACGCTGTGACGAGATGTCGCCCGTCCCCGAGATGCAGTTCACGGCGTCGAGGAGCGTGTCGGTGTCCCAGTCGGGCAGCGGGAATCGGGTGAGCTCCCACTCCAGGTACTTGTTGTAGGGGCGGGGGCGGCGGTCCAGGGCGAAGAGCGTCTCCAGCAGGGACCTGACACTGTCGGCGGCGTCGAGGCGGGCCGCGAGCGCCTGCCCGTCGCGGTCGTTCTTGACCGACCGGTAGAGGGAGTTGGCGTAGGCGTCGAGGCACGCCCCCGCCTCCCGGAAGGCATCTTCCGCGTCGAGCCGTGCCTTGTCGGCCAGGATCCGGGCGATGCCTCCGTCGAGCCGGTCCAGCACGACCAGGGCGCGGGCGAGGGCGTACCGCTCGAATCCGGGCATCCCGGCGGCGCGGAACTCGTCGAGGGAGAGGAGGACGAGGTCGAGTTCCGGGGTGCGGTGCCCCGTGAACCGGGTGAGGTCTGTCGTCGCGCCATCGGCGAGGACGACGTACAGATCATGGTCGGAGTACTCGGTGGTCATGCCCTCATGGGCCCGGGAGCCCTTGAGGACGAGGCCGAGGACAGCCGGGTCGGCGGCGGCGAGCTCGACGAACGCGTCGTAGGAAGTGATGGGCCGCTGAGCAGTCATGGCGTGATCTCCGGTGTGGTGGACGACGGGTATGCCAACCGGGCGGCCCCGAGACTCATCGGGGTCACCCGCACCCTCTGCGGTAGCACTCGGCCACCGCCCGGCAGATCAACGCACACCCGGACCCTACCGCCCGCTCACCGCAGAAGCTCCGTACTCGTCCCCACGCCGCCGTCGTGCAGGTCCATGCGTCTTCCTCCCGTCACCGTTGCCACCGTGGGAACGGTCCACCACGCGCGTCGTCTGACCGACTTCTGCATGAACTCTCCTGCCTGGTGCGGGAGTTCGAGGCTGGGCGTTTTCGGCCGTGGCGGTGGACGGGCCGGTGGAACCTGTCTGACAGCTTCGCATTTTGTTATTGAAACTTCGAACAACATGCGCCGGAGTCACGTATGTAGGGGAGTCATGGCTTCGGCGGAAGGACACGCGAGGTGCGATCCCCCCGGCACGTCAGAACGTCCCAGCACGTAGGCACCCCCGTTTCAGCTGTTCCCGCACGTCCCTCCCGTGTTCCGGCACACCCACCCCGCTTGCCGGCACCGTCGTCCCAGGGCCTGTCCGTCGCTCTCGCCTGTGTCGAGGGGGAGTGGCCGCACGACGACTGGCCGGCCCCCGACGACCGGTACGTGACCAGCGCGCTGCACGTCCCGCCGCCCTACCGTGAACTCCGCGAGACCGAGGTGGACGTCGTGGTCCTGCGCTGCGAGGACCCGTCGGTCTCCTTCGCGGTGCTGCTGAAGGCCATGGGATCCATGAGCGCCCCGGTGATCGTCGTCAGCCCCCGCAGGGACCCCGAGGCGGTCGTGGAGGTGTTCCGGGGCGGGGCCGGCTATCTGGTCGAGGGCGACTACTGCACCTGCATGCTCTCCTCCGCGGTCATGGCCGCCACGGTCGGCCACACCTACTTCTCGCCCGTCGCCTGCGCGGCCATCCGGGAAGCGGCCCAGCGTCTGCCGGACCACGGAGAGGCGATGGAGCGACTGCGCTCCCTGCTCTCGCCCCGCGAACGCCAGATCATGGAGCTCCTCTCCACCGGCCTCGGCGCCCAGGAGATCGGGCTGCGCCTCCGGCTGAGCGAGAAGACCGTCCGCAACAACCTCAGCAACGTCTACGCCAAGCTGGATGTCCGGGGAAGTACGGAGGCGGTGCTGAGATGGCTGGGAGCGACCCCCGGAGTTCGCGTATGAGAATGCCTGGTTGAGCGTATTCAGGCACGCATAGAGCCTGTTTGGGAAAGCGCACAATAATCCCCCGCGCATGGCACGGGGGATTACTCGGGTTTCTCCATCCGCTATTGAATGGTGACTTCGGAGAGCGGGACCTCGATGTCGGTCACGTTCGCGCCGCCCTCGTCGAATCCGGGTTCGGCGCGGGCACTGTTCTCGCTGTTGATGATTCCGTTTGCCTGGGGCGTACCGCACTGCACATTGCGCAGCCAGAGCCGGCCGTCGGGCGTTCCGCTGGGCAGGAGCTGAGGATAGAAGACGTGGACGTCGGTGGCCCCCTCGCTGGGGGAGAAGAACACCTTCTGGCCGTCCTGGGCTTCCTTGTAGGTGGCCTTGAGGAAGCCGCTCACGTCGGTGCGCTTGTGGGACCACATGAAGAAGGCGATGTGGTCCGCCTTCACC
The DNA here is from genome assembly GCF_042802555.1 of Streptomyces sp. NPDC057474. Classification (NCBI taxonomy): domain Bacteria; kingdom Bacillati; phylum Actinomycetota; class Actinomycetes; order Kitasatosporales; family Streptomycetaceae; genus Streptomyces; species Streptomyces sp. NPDC057474. Next base: position 75,198 of record NZ_JBHVDX010000002.1, read on the forward strand.
GTGTCACTCCTGGAGAAGGAGAACGACGACGTGGTGTCGTCGCGCTTGATGTTGAATTCCTGCGTGGCGAACTTGACGCCGATCTCGAAGACAGAGCTCGCCAGCTTCGTACTGCCGTCCGTGTTGAAGCCGTCCTCAAGTTGAATGACGCGTGTCACGGACGCCGTGCCGCTGAAGGTCTTGGTCGCAGCGGTGCTGATCCCGCAGTTGTCCGTGACCGTGGTCACCCGCTCGTTGGGGCCCAGGCTGTTGACCTTGTTCTGGACGTCCACGAACTCGCAGTTCTCCAGCTTGTCCGAGTCCGTACGGCAGTCGGTGGCCACTTCGTCGGGGGTGGCGGCACCCGCGCTGTACATCAGCGGGACGGCCAGTCCGAGGGCGGCGACCGGTGCCAGAACGAGGGTGATGCGCTTCTTCTTGCTGCGGTGGTTGCCGCTGCGCCCGGTGCGTGTCATGTGTGTCTCCTGCAAGGGGGATCGGGGGAGAAGAGCTGGTGGGACGGGTTGTGCCGTGGGGGGAATCCGTAGAGGGAGAAGTCTGTGTGGTGGGCGGGCGTCCTGAGGCCGTCGGCTCTCGGCCTCCGGTCAGCAGTCCTCCAGTACGACCTTGGTGGTGCCGTCCGCGAGTCCGGGCGTGCCCGCGGCGCTCTCCAGGATGACCGGACCCTCGACGACCTCCGGCGCCACGAAGTTCTGCTCTGGGGAGGGGTTCACCGCGAAGCTTCCAGGATCGGCGTCGAGGTGCACCCGCCATTCGCCGGTCATGCGCTGGATCTTCGGCGTGAACGTCACGTGCATGACCTTGCCGACGGGGACTTCCCGCTGTTCCGACTCGCTGGCGGTGGCCGTCTTGACGGTCATGTCCAGCGTGCCCTTGTGCTTCACCCAGCCGCCGCTCAGGGCTCCGAAGAGACCACCGAGGGCGCCCTGCTGGGTCGCGGTGTACTTGCCCTGGCCCTGGCCCACCGCCTTCGAGAACTCGGTGGTCACCTTCGACGGTTCGGTGGCGTTCGGCTCGCAGTTCGGAAAGTCGACGGTGACCTTCTCCGTGGGGCCGTCGAAGGTCTCGAAGTTCGTCTCGACGAAATCACAGGTATCAGACTCGAAACCGTCCCCGAGCCCGCCCTTGAAGTCACTCACGGACTGCTGCTTTCCGTTGAGCTTGGCAGTCCTTTCGCACATCCTCATGATTTGGTCCGGCGTCTTCTCATCGGCCGCGCTGGCCGACGGCAGCAGCACGGCTGCGACAGCCGTGCCGGTCACGAGTGAGGCACCGATCGCCAGGTACCGGACCTTCTTGTTCTTGAAGCGCCGCTTCGCCATGATCGGCTCTTTCCTTGAGGGGGGCTTTACCTTCTGATGACGGATTATTGGGGCTCCGTACATGGCAGGGACAGGGTCAAATGTCCCTACCCATCGGTCACTTGAGATCGCAGTCGCAAGCGTGACGCTCGACAGCTGACGCTTCGTCAGCTAGGGCGGTACGCTGACCTCGGCCAACACCCCGCGAAGGGAGTCCACATGGGCAAGCTCGACGGACGTGTCGTTCTCGTCACAGGCGCCGCGCGCGGCCAGGGGGAGCAGGAGGCCCGGTTGTTCCGGGCGGAAGGGGCCGATGTCGTGGTCGCCGACGTCCTCGACGACCCGGGCGAGACCCTCGCCAAGGAGATCGGTGCGCTCTACGTCCACCTGGACGTGAGCCGCGAGGCCGACTGGACGGCCGCCGTGGCCGCCGCCAAGGGCGCGTACGGCCGCGTCGACGGTCTCGTCAACAACGCCGGTGTCCTGCGCTTCAACTCCCTCGTCGACACCCCCCTCGACGAGTTCATGCAGGTCGTGCAGGTCAACCAGGTCGGTGTCTTCCTCGGCATCAAGACCCTGGCCCCCGAGATCGAGGCGGCCGGCGGCGGCACGATCGTCAACACCGCCTCGTACACGGGGATGACGGGCATGGCGTACGTCGGCGCGTACGCCGCGACCAAGCACGCGATCGTCGGCCTCACCCGTGTCGCCGCGCTGGAGCTGGCCCGCAAGGGCATCCGGGTCAACGCGGTCTGCCCCGGTTCCATCGACACCGCGATGACCGACCCGGGTGACGAGGCGTCCGCCGAGGCCGTCGACAAGCTCTACCGCAAGCGGATCCCGCTCGGCCGGATCGGCCGCCCCGAGGAGGTCGCCCGCCTCGCCCTCTTCCTCTCCTGCGCGGACTCCTCCTACATCACCGGGCAGCCGTTCGTGATCGACGGGGGCTGGCTGGCCGGGGTGAGTCTGTGACCGTACGCGTCCCGATCGCGCACCGCACGCGTCCCGACCGCACGTATCTGACGACACGTCAGCTATTGACGCTCCACGGGGCCGGTGGAACAGTCGGCCGTACCGAGATCTGACGTACTGTCAGAAACTGCTGCCAGGTATCGCTGAGGACGGTGAACCTCCTTGGAATTCGGGCTTTTTGTACAGGGATACGTGGGCAAGCGGGCCGAGACCGACCCGCTCGCGGAGCACAAGGCGCTGATGGAGGAGACCGAGTACGTCATCCAGGCGGACAAGTCCGGCTTCAAGTACGCGTGGGCCTCCGAGCACCACTTCCTGGAGGAGTACTCGCACCTCTCCGCCAACGACGTCTTCCTCGGCTACCTGGCGCACGCGACCGAGCGCATCCATCTGGGATCCGGGATCTTCAACCCGCTCGCCCAGGTCAACCACCCCGTGAAGGTCGCCGAGAAGGTCACCATGCTCGACCATCTCACCGAGGGCCGCTTCGAGTTCGGCAGCGGACGCGGGGCCGGCTCGCACGAGATCCTCGGCTTCATCCCCGGTGTGACCGACATGAACTACACCAAGGAGATCTGGGAAGAGACCATCGCCGAGTTCCCCAAGATGTGGCTCCAGGACGAGTACGTCGGCTTCCAGGGCAAGCACTGGTCACTGCCGCCGCGCAAGATCCTGCCCAAGCCGTACGGGAAGTCGCACCCCGCGATGTGGTACGCCGCCGGGTCGCCGCCGTCGTACTCCATGGCCGCGCGCAAGGGGCTCGGCGTGCTGGGTTTCAGTGTGCAGAAGGTCTCCGACATGGAGTGGGTGCTGGAGAAGTACAAGACGGCGATCGTCGACGCCGAGCCGATCGGTGACTTCGTCAACGACAACGTGATGGTGACGACGACCGCGATCTGCGCACCCACGCACGACGAGGCGGTGCGGATCGCGGTGAACGGCGGGCTGCACTACCTGCCGTCGCTCGTCTTCCGGTACCACGACACGTTCCCCCGGCCCGACGGTTTCCCCGTGTGGCCGGAGACGCTGCCCGAGTACAACGAGGAGCTCATCGAACTGCTCATCGAGGAAGAGCTGTTGATCTGCGGGGACCCGGAGGAGGTGGTCCGGCAGTGCAAGCGGTGGGAGCAGGCCGGGGCGGATCAGTTGAGCTTCGGATTGCCGGTGGGGGTGCCGAAGGAGGCGACGCTGCAGACGATCCGGCTGGTCGGGGAGCACGTGATTCCGAAGATCGACACGGATCCTGTGCATCGGACTTCGCGGTTCCGGGCGGCGGGTTGAGGTTGTAAGGCGGCTGCGGGTGTGTGGGGGCTGGTCGCGCACACGCGGCGGAGCCGCAAATCGACACAGCCCCGCGCCCCTGGGTCGACTGCGGTACTCGGTTGCTACTAGGTGCCCAAAGGGGAGAGGCATGCTCGACCATGTCATCAAAGGTGTGACCGTCGTCGATGGGACCGGCGCGCCCGCGTACACCGCCGACGTGGGGATACGGGACGGCCGTATCGCCGTCATCGGGACCGTCACCGAAGAGGCCCGTACATCCGAGGACGCGGCCGGGCTTGTGCTCGCGCCCGGGTTCGTCGATCCGCACACCCACTACGACGCGCAGCTGTTCTGGGACCCGTACGCGACCCCGTCCCTCAACCACGGGGTGACGACCGTCGCGGGCGGGAACTGCGGGTTCACGCTCGCGCCCCTCAACCCCTCCCGTCCCGAGGACGCGGACTACACGCGGCGGATGATGTCCAAGGTCGAGGGGATGTCGCTGGTCGCGTTGGAGGAGGGGGCGCCCTGGAGCTGGCACGGTTTCGGGGAGTATCTGGACGCCCTCGAAGGACGGATCGCCGTCAACGCGGGGTTCATGGTGGGGCATTGCGCGCTACGGCGGTATGTGATGGGACCCGATGCCGTCGGCGGTCAGCCCAGTGACGATCAACTGGACGCGATGCTGCGGCTGTTCCACGAGGCGATGGAGGCGGGCGCGTGGGGGCTGTCGACCACGCAGTCCTCGACGCACAGCGACGGGGACGGGCAGCCGGTCGCGTCGCGGCATGCTCGGCCCGCCGAACTGATCGCGCTGTCGCGGGCGGTGGGCGAGCACGAGGGTACGCAGATCGAGGCGATCGTGGCGGGATGCCTGGACCAGTTCAGCGACGACGAGATCGATCTCTTCGTGGAGATGAGCGCGGTGGCCGGCCGGCCCCTCAACTGGAACGTCCTCACCATCGACGCGGCCGTCCCCGAGCGGGTGCCGAGGCAGTTGGAGGCGAGCGAGCGGGCGCGGAAGGCGGGGGGCCGGGTGGTGGCCCTGACGATGCCGATCCTCACGCCGATGAACATGTCGCTGGGTACGTTCTGCGCGCTGAACCTGATCCCGGGGTGGGGCCCGATCCTGGGCCTGCCGGTGCCCGAGCGGATCGAGCGGCTGCGCGACCCGGACGTGCGAGCGCAGATGCTGCGGCGCGCGGACAGCAAGGAGGCGGGCGTCTTCCGCCGGCTCGCCAACTTCGGGCGGTACGTCATCGGCGACACGTACACCGAGGCGAACGAGGGCCTGACCGGGCGGGTCGTCAAGGACATCGCGGCGGAGCGGGGGCAGGAACCGTTCGAGTGCCTGGTGGAGATCTGCGCGGCCGACGACCTCCGTACGGTCCTGTGGCCCATGCCCACCGACAACGACCCCGACTCCTGGACCCTGCGCGCCGAGACCTGGCGGCACGAGGACGTGCTGCTCGGCGGCTCGGACGCGGGCGCCCACCTGGACCGCATGTGCGGTGCCCCATACACCACCAGGTTCATCGGGGACTGTCTGCGTGGCCGGAAGCTGGTCGGGCTCGAACAGGCGGTGAAGATGCTGACCGACGACCCGGCGCGCCTCTTCGGCCTGCGGGAACGGGGGCAGGTGCGGGAGGGGTGGCATGCGGACCTCGTCCTCTTCGACCCGGAGCGCGTCGACGCCGACAAGGCCACCCTGGTGCACGACCTGCCGGGTGACAGTCCACGCCTCGACTCCAGGGCGATCGGCGTACGGGCGGTCTGGGTCAACGGCGTCGAGGCGATCCGCGACGACGTGGTGACCGGGGCGGTGCCCGGGAAGGTGCTGCGGAGCGGGCGGGACACGCGGACGGTGAGTACGAAGTGAGTTCCGCGGGGGCGTCCGCCGGGTCTTCCGAAGGGCAGCGGTTGTTCATCGGTGGCTCCTGGGTGGAGCCCGACGGTGGGCACTACGAGGTGATCGACCCGGCGACAGAGGGCGTCGTCGGGTGGGCGCCGGAGGCCTCGCGGGAACAGGTGCACGCGGCCGCCGCCGCTGCCCGCGAGGCCTTCGGCCCGTGGTCACGGATGCCCGCCGCCGAGCGTGCGACCGTCCTGGCCCGTACGGCGGAGCTGATACGACGCGACCTCGTCCCGTACGCCGAACTCGCCCGGGCCGAGACCGGCGCGACGACCGGCACCGCCCGCGGCATGCAGGTGGGGGTGGGCGCGGCCCGGTTCCAGCGGTACGCCCGCGTCGAGCCGGTGGAGGAGCCGATCGCCCCCCAGATCAACGAGGCGGGCCCCTTCGGCAAGGCGGCCGTGATGGGCGCCCTCGCCGTACGGCAGCCCGTGGGAGTGGTCACCTGCGTCACCTCGTACAACAACCCCTGGGCCAACCCGGCCGGCAAGATCGCCCCCGCCCTGGCCATGGGCAACACCGTGGTCGTGAAGCCGGCCCCGCAGGACCCGCTCTCCGTCTACCGCATGGCGGAGGCCCTGGAGGCCGCCGGTGTCCCGCCGGGGGTGGTGAACGTGGTGAGCGGTTCGGGCGCGGACGTCGGCGAGGCGGCCGTGGACTCACCGGACGTCGACATGGTGAGCTTCACCGGCTCGACGGCGGTCGGACAGCGCATCGCGGAGGTGTGCGGGCGCGGGATGAAGCGCCAGCTGATGGAACTGGGCGGCAAGGGCGCGGCGGTCGTCTTCGACGACGCGGACGTGGGGTCGGCGGTGGCCGGCATCGCCACGACCTTCACCTTCTACAGCGGGCAGATCTGCACGGCACCGACGCGGGTGATCGCGCAACGGGGCGTCTACGACCGGCTGGTGACCCAACTGGCGGCGTACGCGGGGCGGTTGCCGGTGGGCGACCCGCGCGAACCGGGCACGGTGGTCGGGCCGGTGATCTCGGCGGCGCACCGGGACCGTGTCGAGTCGTACGTCGAGCTGGGTCGCAAGGAGGGCGCGCGGGTGGTGGCCGGTGGTGAACGGCCGCCGTACGAGCGGGGTTTCTACGTCGTCCCGACCGTCCTTGCCGATTGCACCCCGGACATGCGCGTCGTCCGCGAGGAGATCTTCGGCCCGGTCGTCGTCGTCCTCCCCTTCGACGACGAGGACGAGGCCGTCACCCTCGCCAACGACAGCGACTACGGCCTCATCGACTACGTCTGGTCCGGCGATGTGGCCAGGGCGTTCCGCGTTGCCCGACGCCTCCGGGCGGGGGGAGTGGGCGTGAACACCGTGGGCCGCAACATGGAGGCCCCGTTCGGCGGCTTCAAGAAGAGCGGGGTGGGCCGCGACGTGGGGTCGTACGCGCTGCACGCGTACAGCGAGGTGCAGGCGATCGTCTGGCCCGGGTGAGGCCTGCCCTGCGGTCACGAACGGGGTTGTGGACGAGGGTGATCCCTTCCTATTTGATCGTCGATGGCGCAATGATGTTCGAATGCGGAATGAGCGGCGTACTGGGCGTGTGGCGAAGCCGTGGCAGTGGCCCCTGGGTGGCCTGGTGGCGGCCGTCGTGGGCGCACTGTTCGTGCCGGTCGGTGGGCTGCTCTGGGTGCATCTGGGGGTGACCCTGGGCGCGGTCGTCACGCTCGTGCGCATGGCGAACCGGGAGATCCCCTTCCCGGTGGCCGTCGCGCAGTGGCGGCTCGGGGCTGACGCCCCCGACGTACTGCGCGCCCGCGTCCTGTCGGCGGCGGCGTGCCTGCAGCAGGGGCAGCCCGGCCTCGCGGTGTACCGGCTGAAGGCCGTACTGCCGGACCTGACCCGGGTACTGGGCGCGGACCACCCCGACACCCTGTCCGCCCGCTGCCTGAGCGTCCAACTGCGGGGAGAGACAGGCGACTTGCCGGACCGCAACGCCACGGTCGACCAGCTGATCGCCGACACCACCCGCGTCCTCGGCCCCGGCCACCCGGACACTCTCGCCGCCCTCTACTGCCGCGCCGAGTGGCGCAACCAGGACGGCCGCACCGACGAGGCGGAGGCGGCCTACGTCGATGTCGTCACCACGGCCACGGAACATCTCGGTGCCGAACACGACACGACCCTGATCGCCCGCAGCTCACTCACGATCCTGCGCCACGACCGAGCCGACCAGACCGCAGACGGGGCCGCCGCCGCCGTCGACGACATGACCGCCGTCGTCGACGCGATGGAACGCGCCCTGGGCGCCGACAATCCGACCACGGCCTCCACCCGCCGCCTCCTCACCCAGTGGCAGAACGCGCGGTCCCGAAAGGCGCCGTGACGAGCCGCCCTCTCCTCTACCTGGACGTGGACGGGCCGTTGAATCCGTACGCCGCGAAGCCGCAGCGGCGGCCCGCCGGTTACACGACCCACCGGATGAAACCGCAGGGCTGGCTCGCCCAGCATCCGGGACGGCCCGCGGCGTACGTCAAGCCGCTACGGGTCTGGCTCAACCCGGACCACGGCCGTCAACTGCTGCAGTTGGGCGAGCTGTTCGACCTGGTGTGGGCGACTACCTGGGTCGGCGAGGCGAACACGTACATCGCCCCGGTCCTCGGACTGCCGGAACTGCCAGTGGTGGACTGGCCCGAGACGCGCGCATCCGGGGTGAGCGCGAACCCTGAGGTCTTCTGGAAGACACCGCATCTCGTCGAGCACGCGGCCGGGCGGCCGTTCGCGTGGGTCGACGACGAGATCGACGCTCCCGACCGGGCCTTCGTGGCCACGCACCACGGGGCCTCCGCCCTGCTGCACCGTGTCGACTCACGACTCGGCCTGTGTGAACCGGACTTCGCGATCCTTGCCGCTTTCGCACGGACTACCGGCCGCACTGGATAGCGATACGGTCGGCGGATGATCGTGTGGGTGAACGGGGCCTTCGGGAGCGGCAAGACCACGTTGGTGGAGGAGCTGCGGGGACGGTGGACCGAGGCGCTGGTGTTCGATCCCGAGGTGGTCGGCTACGTGCTGAGGGAGATCGTGGAGGTACCGACAGGGGACTTCCAGGATCTGCGGTTGTGGCGGCGGCAGGTGGCCGAGTTCCTGGTGGGCCTCGTGGAGGAGTACCGGCGGCCGGTACTGGTGCCGATGACCTTGGTGAACCCCGCCTACGTGGCTGAGGTGTTCGGCGCGGTCGGCGCCGTCGGCGTCCCCCTTCACCACTTCTTCCTCAAGGTGCCCGAGGACGTACTGGTCGCCCGGATCGACGGCCGCAGCTTCACCCCGGACGATCCCGAGCAGGACGAACGGGTCCGGCGGTGGTGCAAGGAGCGGATCGCGGCGAGTGTGGCCGCGGTCGACACCCTGCCCACCGACACGGTGTTCCTGGACGGTGAGTCGAGCCCGGCCGAGCTGGCCGAGCTGGTGCTGCGCCGGGTGACCGGGTGACCGGGTGAGCGGGTGACGGTGTAGTAGTCCGCCCGGCCGGTCTTGGCCGTTGAGGTATGCCCGCGCGCTCCGCGTCGGCGATGGCGAACTGGTTGTTGATGCCGGTCACTTCACCGTCGAGGCAGTCCATGGGGAAGCTGGCGAAGCAGGCCTCCATGGGGCGAAGCACGACCTCGATCGTTACCAGGTGAGGATGCGGGCCACGGAGCCGATCTCGAGGGCCGTCCACATCGAGCCGTCGGGTCCTGGGGCGATGCCGTGGGGCTCGGAGGAGGGGGTCGGCAGATCGTGTTCGTGGATTTCGTGGTGACGGCCGTCGAAGGTGATCCGGCCCACGCGGTTCGCGCCCCACTCGGTGAACCAGCAACCGCCGTCGGTGTCGGCGTCGGCGGCGATGGCGTGCGGACGGGACTCGCGGTCCGGGAGGGGGAACTCGTCGATCTTCCCGTCCGGTGCTATCCGGCCGATCTGACCGGCCCCGATCTCGACGAACCACATGGCCCCGTCCCCACCGGCGGTGATGCCCACGGGGGCGGCGCCCGGCGTCGGCAGCGGGTGGACCGTGACCTCGCCGTCGAGTGTCATGGCACCGATCGCGTGCGCCTGGTTCATCGTGAACCACAGTCGGCCGTCCGGCCCGGCGGCGATGGCCGACGGGAACGCCCCGGAGAGCGGGAGCGGGAACTCTCCGACCTCCCCCTCGGTCGTGATCCGGCCGATCCGGTCGGCCCCCGCCTCCGTGAACCACAGCGCGTCATCGGGACCGAGCGCGATCCCGAACGGGCCGGCATCAGGCGTAGGCAAGGAGAAGGAGGTGATGTCTCCGGCCGTACTGATACGTCCGATCCGATGCTCCCGGAACTCCGTGAACCACAGCGCGCCGTCCGGCCCGGCCGTGATGATCGAGGGTCCGCCGGAGGCCGATTCGAGCGCGTACGACGTGGTCTCACCGTCGGGTGCGAGCCTGCCGATCCGCCCACTGTGGACCATGGTGAACCACAGCGCGCCGTCCGGCCCGGCGGTGATTCCGTAAGGCCCCACCTCGGCCTCGGCGACGGAGAACTCCGTGATGGATACGGTCGTCGGGCGAGGAGGCATGCGTTCGGTTTCCTCAGTTGCTGTTGTTTTCGCTGTTGTTGTAGCTGTTGTTCTCGCCGTTGTTCTTGCTGTTGTTCTTGGCGTGAGCGAGGCGGGATTCGAGCGCTGCCCGGCAGTCCGGCCACTCCGTTGCGGTGATCGAGACGATCGCGGAGTCGCGGAGGCAGCCGTCCTCGCCCGGTGCCCAGGAGCGGGACCAGTTTCGCAGTACGCCCTCGAAACGGGCGCCAACCCCTTCGATCGCGGCCCTGGAACGACCGTTCCGCGCATCCGTCTTCAGGTCGACGCGTGCCACGTCCCACCGCTCGAAGGCATGCCGGAACAGCAGGTACTTGGCCTCGGTGTTCAGCCCCGTGCCCTGGGCCGACGCCGCGAGCCAGGTGAAGCCCACCTCGATGGCGCACAGCCCGCTGTCCCCCGTCGGCCACAGTCGCGGATCCCAGAAACCCGTGGCCCCGACCGCCCGCCCCGACGCCCGCTCGACCTGCGCGTACGGGGCCAGCTGCCCGGCGGCGGCACGGGCGAGCTGCGCGTCGATGTACGCCTCGACCTCGGCAGCTCTGGGCACCCACGTGAACCGGTACGAACGCCGGTCCTCCTCCGCCGCCACGGCCAGATCCGCCGCGTGGCGGTGATCCAACGGTTCCAGACGCACGAGCGTGCCCTCCAGAACCGGTCCCTCAAGCGTGAAACTCATCTGCCGCCAACGCCAATCGAGTGCCGGTACAGCGTTCATGGTTCGTTCGTTTCCGGGGTGCCCCGGGGCGTTCAAGGGGCGTCCGCGGCCAAGCGACGCCGCCCGGGCTCCGACGGCACAGCGTTCCAGAGCGCTCGTGCGGTGTCGCGTGAATTCCGCGCGGGGGAAGGGGCATCGGAGTCGGCGGAGTCGACCGACAACATCGGGAGGCTCGCCAAGGCGGGCGACATGGACGGCCTGGTCGATCTCGCAGAGCCTGTGGGGGGGCGGCGGGCCCGTCCCCCGACACCGAGGCCGATGAGGCGTTGCGGGCGGCGATCCCCGCGTGGTTCACGTCGTACGGCCACGACACCCCGGCGCCTCCGGGCACTCGACCGGGCCGGCGAAGCCGACATCCCCGCCGCCCTGCTCCTCGGCGAGAAGGACCAGCCCGAGGTCGTCCGCTGCAACGAGGAAACTGGCGGGTGCCGGCCGGGTTCGAGGCGGAGACTCGACCCCGGGGCGGCGACACGCATCCTGTGCGTGGTCCGGGCCCGGGAGGCCCCCGTTCGGCCGGAGGTCGCTGATGGACACAGCCCTGCACGACCCGGCCACACAGGTACAGCCAGAGGCGACGGAGAGGCCCTGAACCATCACACCGGTGAAACACCGGGCCCCGCACGCTGACGCCGTACCCCGCGTCCCAGATCGCACGATCACGCCAACCCGAACGGACCAGGGCAGCGCAAGCCCGGAAGCCGACCATCACGCGACCGAGCTAATTCGACTCATGCGCCCTCCTTGGCGAGCAGCTAGCAACCCCCTAGCCGCGCAGGTCCACCCGTACCGTCAGCAACCCTGACCCCAGTACCCGTACCGCCGCGCTGTTCATGCGAGGCAGTGTCCGCAGGCGGGCCACCGGGTCGTCGTTCGGGAGGAGGTGGGCCGTGCCCGCGTGCCAGCGGCCCCGGATGCGGACGCGGACCGAGGGGTCGGCCTTGATGTTGCGGATGTAGTGGGACTTCTCGCCGTACTCGGAGACCAGCCAGAACGTGTTGCCGACGCGGCGCCCGCCGATGGGGGTGCGGCGGGGGAGGCCGGAGGTGCGGCCGGTGGTCTCCAGGACGGTCTGGAGCGGTAGGCGGCGGAGGACCGGGTTGGCGACGTGGCGCTGGAAGGCAGTGACGACACGTTGCTTGAGGTCCGCGTGGGCTGCGGGGCCCGCTTGATTCTCGTGGTCCGCATGGCGGGACATCGGCTTGGTTCTCCTCGGGGTGTGGGAGGTACGGGTTACAGGATCGGGTACGGGGCGAAGGTGGTGGGTGGCCGGTGCGGGTCGTGACGTGGAACCTGTGGTGGCGGTTCGGGCCGTGGCAGGAGCGCCAGAAGGCGATCCTCGCCGTGCTGCGTGAACTGCGGCCCGACGTGGTCGGGTTGCAGGAGGTCTGGCAGCGGGACGGGGAGAGCGGGGAGAGCGGGGAGAGCGGGGCGAATCTGGCCGGGTGGCTCGCTGGGGAACTCGGTATGCGCTGGGCCTGGGGCGAGTACGGCGACGCCGGGCGCTGGCAGCAGCGGATTGGGGACCCGAGCGTAGGGATCGGCATAGCCGTGCTGAGCCGGTGGCCCGTCCTGGAGCGGGATGCCATCGGGCTGCCGACGGGAGAGGGCGGCAGCGCACGCGGCGCGCTCTACGCCCTCCTCGACGCGCCGGGCGCGCCCGTCCCCTTCTTCACCGCCCACCTCAGCTCCGCGACCGACGCGTCCGCGGTGCGCTGCAGCCAGGTCGCCGCGCTGGCCGAGTTCGTGGCCCGCCACCGGGCCGGAAGTGCCCACCCGCCCGTGGTCACCGGGGACTTCAACGCCTGGCCCGACTCCGACGAGGTCCGGCTGTTCGGCGGGTACAAGACCGCGCCCGCCGTACCCGGGCAGTGCTTCTTCGACGTCTGGGAGTACGCCGAGCCGGGCGCGCCCTCGGCCACCTGGGACCTCGCGAACCCGTACGTCGCCGGGTCGTTCGGGCCGAGTGTGCGGATCGACTACATCCACGTCGGGCCGCCGGGCCCGGGTGGCATGGGGCACGTGCGCGCCGTACGGAGGGCGGGCGACGCCCCGGTCGACGGCGTCTGGCCCTCCGACCACATGGCCGTCGTAGCCGACCTCGCGGACGGGGTGGGCGGGGCGGGCGGGACGTAAGGGGCGCACGGAACGGACGGAACGGACGGAACGGGCCACGAGGGGAGCGGGGCGGACCGCGGCAGGGCCGGGGCCCGCTGAAGACCCCGGTCGCCCGTCCCCCTCACACGAACTACGGCTTCCTGCCCACCCCTCCATGCTGCCCGATCGGCTTCGGCTCGCCCCCCTGCGTGGCGTCCGGGCGCCACAGCGGTACGGAGACGATGCCGGGGTCGATCAGGTCGAGGCCGTCGAAGTAGCCGGTGATCTGGTCGATGGGGCGGAGGAAGTACGGGACGGCGCCTGTCTCGTTGTAGGCGTCCTGGGCGCGCTCGTAGTCGGGGTCGGTGCCCCGGGAGCCCTCGTTGATGTTGAGGTAGCTGCCGGAGGGGAGGCCGGCGAGGAGGCGGCGGACGATGTCGCGGGCCTGGTCGTAGTCGCCGACGTGGCCCAGGATGCCGCTGAGGATCAGAGCCGTGGGCCGGGACAGGTCCAGCGTCTTGGCGGCGGCCTCCAGGATGCGGTCCGTGTCGTAGAGGCTGGCGTCCACGTACGCGGTGGCACCCTCGGGGGAGGAGTAGAGCAGCGCGCGGGCGTGCGCGAGGACCATCGGGTCGTTGTCGACGTAGACGATCCTCGCCTCCGGCGCGCTGCGCTGGGCGACCTGGTGGGTGTTGTCCGCCGTGGGCAGCCCGGTGCCGACGTCCAGGAACTGCCGGACGCCCTCCACCTCCACCAGATGCCGGATGCTGCGCCGCAGATACGCGCGGCTGCTGCGGGCGATGGTCACGATGCCGGGGAAGGCGCCGGCGTACGCGTCGCCGGCCGCCTCGTCCACCGGGTAGTTGTCCTTGCCGCCCAGCCAGTAGTTCCAGATGCGGGCGGAGGCGGGCACCGAAGTGTCGACCTTCTCCTTCGCCGCCGGAGCCGCCGCCGGGTCGGGCGTGGTCGCGTGATCGGTCATGGGCGCCGTCTCCTCCGCCGTGCAGGTGCGTCCACGCGTACGGAGGTACAGCCGTACAGACGCACGTGATGTGTCGAGCCAAACCTAAGGCCCAACACAGCTGTTCCGTACGCGGGTTCCCCCTTACCTTCCCGCTGGCTGCTATCGCCGCCCTGTCCCCGCCCTATCGCCGCCCGAGGAAGATCGGGTTCGTGAAGGCCGCCAGCGGTCCCGGGAAGCCCGGAACGATCGGCGGGTGGCGGACCTCGGCACGTACGTATGCCGCGTACGAGGCCGTCGTACGCCACTCCGCCGAGCCGGTGCCGGACGCCGGGAGCGTGGCCGAGGTGAACAGGACGCCCTGGTCGGTGACGAAGCGGATGGTGCAGCCGGCGGAGCCCGTCGCCTCCAGGCGGACGGTGACCGGGGCGTCGGCAGCCACCTTCAGCCGCTCGCCGATGCCCGCGTGCTCGCCGCGCGCCCCGGACGCCGTGAACGACACGGACACGTCCTTGGACTCGGCGACGTACGAGCGGCCGGCCCGCAGGCCCTCCTGGACGGCCTCCCTGGTCAGGTCGTCGGCGAGGACGACGGTCTGGGGGCGGCCGACGGGGTCGGGGTCGCGGTGGGCGTCGCTGTTGCCCATCGCCGGGATCCACTCCTGTCGGCCCTCGCGCACGGCTGCCACGAGCATGCCGTCCCAGTCGGCGAGCGCCACCTCGTCCTCCGGCGAGTACGCGCCGTTCCACACCTCCACCGCGTCCGCCTCGCCGAAGCCGAACTTCCAGTTGCAGCCGATGCAGGTGGCGTGCGGATGCGCCGGCACGACCAGGCCCCCGGCGCGGCGGATCTGCCGGGCGTACTTGCCGAACCGGTTGTCCCGGGCCCGGTAGCGCCAGTCGACGAACGTCCCCGGGTCGACACCGAGGGCCACCACGTGACCGTTGCGCGTGGTCACCTCCTCGCCCAGCAGGATGAGGAGGTCGTCACCAGCGTGCTCGGCCCAATGGGCGTGCGCGGACTGGGTGTTGTGTTCCGAGCTGTTGATGAAGTCCAGGCCCGCCGCCCGCGCCAGCGCCGCCAGCTCGGCGAGCGTGCGGCGGCCGTCGGAGTACCAGGAGTGCAGATGGCAGTCGCCCCGGTACCAGGCCCGGCCCCGCCCCTTGGCCCGCTCCGGCGGGTACACCGGCTTCACCGCCGTGGCCGGCCTGCCGTACGTCAGGGTGATCGTGATCTCGTACGGCAGCCCGTCCGGCGCCACCGTGTACGGGCCCAGCGCGATGTGCCACGTGCCGGGGCGGACCGGGCCGGGAATGTAGCCCGGTGTCGCCTCGTCCGCCCGGATGAAGAACTCCGTGCGGGCGCCGCCCGACCAGCCCCGGAAGCCCTTGCCGCCGAGTTCCGTGCCGCGCTCGTCGAAGACACCGATGTCGAGCGCGTTGCCCGCGGTGCCGGCCGGGACGGTCGGTCTTTCGTAGCTGTACGAGACCTTCAACTCCCGTACCCCCGACGGTACTTCGACCGGCAGATACACGAAATCGGGGGAGCCGGTGGGGAGGGTCCCCCGGATGGTCTTCGTCTCCTGGTCGCCGTGCGCGGCCTCGGCGCCGCTCGTCCCAAAGGTCACGCTTCCCAACGTAAGCGCGGCCGCCGCCGACGTCACGAACAGCGCGCGCCTTCCGAGTCCGTTCCCGTCACCGTGGTGGTCGTCGCACATGCTGCTGCTCCCCAGGTCGGTCGTGAGTGACATGGCGTGGGTGGTGCAGGGGTGGTGCGTGCCACTTTCGTATGCCGTCGTGAACTGCGGGGCAAGGGAAGGGAATCGGCGGCTTTCTACTTGGCCGACTTGTACCGGTTGGCCGACTCGCACCGGGTCACGACGTGCAGACGTCGGCCAGTTCGTCGGCGGCCGCGTCGATTCCGCTGGAGTCGGGGTCGGTGTCACCGTTCAGGATCGACTTGTTGTAGTCCTCGACGGCCAGGGCGAGGCCGTCGACCGCCTTCTCGACTTTGCTGTCGTCGCTGCCCGCCTTGTCCTCGATCTCGTCGATCTCGTCGAGGTTCTTCTCGATGGTGTCGATGGATTCACGGGTCCGGGCCGGGTCCTTCGCCGCGTCCAGCCCGGCCTGGTGGATGTCCCTGAGGCTCTCGGCGATCGTGTCCGCGTTCGAGACACAGTCCAAGGAGTCGCCGAACTCGCAGCCGGTGAGCAGCCCGACGGAGAGGGTGAGGGCGGCGACGCCGGTGGTGAGGGCGGCGATACGGCTTCGAGCGCTTCGAGCGCTTCGAGTGCTTTCAGCGGTTCGAGCGGTTCGAGCGCTTCGGCGGGGGCGGCGGGAATGCTCGGCAGCCATGAGGGGCCCTTCCTTCGGGAGGCGTGGTGTGCGGGATCTCTGGCGACCACGATCTCCTCGCCCGTCCGCCGCCACGAGGGACCGGCCTCCCGGATCCATGGTGTAGTCCGCTACACCTACGCCCCCAACCCGGCCCCGTCCGACAGGAGACACAGAACGTGCGGACACCGACCTGCCTGCTGGGCGGAGCGACGGCCCTGCGGGGGTCGCTGCGCGACCTGGACCGGACCGGCTGGCCCCTCTAAGTGCCGACCGGTCGGTATGGACATCCCTGTCCCGAGCCGCTAGAGATGACCACATGCGCATCTCCGTGACGATCTTCCTCACCGACGAGACGATCACTCCGACCCGGCTCGCCCGCGAACTGGAGCAACGTGGCTTCGCGGGGCTCTACCTCCCCGAGCACACGCACATCCCCGTCGAGCGGACGACCCCGTACCCGGCCGGCGGGGACCTGCCGCGTGAGTACGGCCGCACCCTCGACCCCTTCGTGGCGCTCGGCCAGGCCGCCGCCGTCACCGAGCGGCTGGGGCTCGGCACCGGCATCACGCTGGTCGCCCAGCACGACCCGATCGACCTCGCGAAGCAGATCGCGACCGTCGACCACCTCTCCGGCGGCCGCCTCACCCTCGGCCTCGGCTACGGCTGGAACGTGGAGGAGGCCGCCGACCACGGGGTCGCGTGGCGTACCCGGCGGGAACTGGTGCGGGACCGGATGGCGCTGATGCGGGCGCTTTGGGCGGAGGAGCCGACGGCGTACGAGGGGGAGTTCGGGAGCGTGCGGGCGAGTGAGGCCCACCCGAAGCCGGTGCAGAAGCCGCGGGGACCGGTGGTGGGGCCGCGCACGCTGATCGGTGGGGCCGCGGGGCCGAAGCTGTTCGCACACATCGCCGAGTACGCGGACGGATGGCTGCCGATCGGGGGGCGGGGGCTGGGCGAGGCGCTGCCGGTGCTGCGGGCGGCGTGGGCGGATGCCGGGCGCGATCCCGCCGCGTTGCAGGTGGTGCCGTATGCCGTGCAGCCGAGTGCGGGGAAGCTGGCGTACTACGCGGAGTTGGGGATCGAGGAGGCCGTGGTGCAGCTGCCTCCGGCGGGGGAGGGCGAGGTGCTGGGGTTGTTGGATTCCTACGGTGAGTTCTTGGCCTAGGAGTGCGGGGTCTCGTCCGCGTTCTCAGGTCCGTTGCCGACTGCGGGTGCGTGGGGGCTGGTCGCGCCCACGCGGCGGAGCCGCATATGTCACAGCCCCGCGCCCCTGACGGGGCGCTGCCCCGAGCCTTGGACGAAAGCGCGGTCCCGATCCAGTGACAGCGTGTAACGACCGGCGGCCGGAACGACTCGGATGCGGCTGTCTGTCCTGATCACATCGCTCGTATGCTCGACGGATGACGACTTCCGCGACCTCTGGGACCGGCCCGACCGAGAACTCCATGCGGCGTGCGCTCAAACGCGCCCGGGACGGTGTGGCGCTCGACGTGACCGAGGCGGCGGTGCTGCTGCAGGCACGCGGCGCGGATCTGGAGGATCTGGCCGCGTCGGCGGCGCGGGTGCGGGACGTGGGCCTCCAGGAGGCCGGGCGGCCCGGTGTCATCACGTACTCGAAGAGCGTCTTCATCCCGCTCACCCGGCTGTGCCGGGACAAGTGCCACTACTGCACCTTCGTCACCGTGCCGGGCAAGCTGCGCCGGGCCGGGCACGGGATGTTCATGTCGCCGGACGAGGTGCTGGACGTGGCCCGCAAGGGGGCCGCGCTCGGCTGCAAGGAAGCGCTGATCACGCTCGGCGACAAGCCGGAGGACCGCTGGCCGGAGGCGCGCGAGTGGCTCGACGCGCACGGCTACGACGACACGATCGCGTACGTCCGGGCCATCTCGATCCGCATCCTGGAGGAGACGGGGCTGCTCCCGCACCTCAACCCCGGCGTCATGAGCTGGACGGACGTCCAGCGGCTCAAGCCCGTCGCCCCGTCGATGGGGATGATGCTGGAGACGACCGCGACCCGGCTGTGGTCCGAGCCGGGCGGCCCGCACCACGGCTCCCCCGACAAGGAGCCGGCGGTCCGGCTGCGGGTCCTGGAGGACGCCGGCCGTTCCTCCGTGCCCTTCACGTCCGGTGTCCTCATCGGGATCGGGGAGACGTTCGAGGAGCGCGCGGAGTCGTTGTTCGCGCTCCGGAAGGTCTCACGGGCGTACCACGGCATCCAGGAACTGATCATCCAGAACTTCCGCGCCAAGCCGGACACCGCGATGCGCGGCATGCCGGACGCGGAGCTGGACGAGCTGGTCGCCACGGTGGCCGTCGCCCGGCACATCATGGGCCCGTCGGGCTGCATCCAGGCCCCGCCGAACCTCGTCGACAGCGAGTACGAGCGGCTCATCGGCGCCGGGATCGACGACTGGGGCGGGGTGTCTCCGTTGACGATCGACCATGTGAACCCCGAACGGCCCTGGCCGCAGATCGAGGAACTCACCGAGCGGTCCCGCGCCGCCGGTTTCGAGCTGCGGGAACGGCTGTGTGTGTATCCGGAGTTCGTGACGCGTGGCGAGCCGTGGCTCGACCCGCGCCTCCTGCCGCACGTGAGGGCCCTCGCCGACCCCGAGACGGGCCTCGCCCTGCCGGACGCGGTCGTCGAGGGGCACCCGTGGCAGGAGCCCGAGGAGGTCTTCGTCGCCGCCGGCCGTACGGATCTGCACACCTCGATCGACACCGAGGGCCGTACCGGCGACCGCCGGGAGGACTTCGACTCCGTCTACGGCGACTGGGGCGCCCTGCGCGAGGCGGCGGCGCCCGGTATGGCGCCCGAGCGCATCGACACGGACGTACGTGGGGCGCTGGCGACGGCGGCCGACGACCCCACGAAGCTGTCGGACGCCGAGGCGCTGGCCCTGCTGCACGCGGACGGGCCGGCCCTGGACGCGCTGTGCCGGATCGCGGACGACGTCCGGAAGGCGGCGGTGGGTGACGACGTCACGTACATCGTCACGCGGAACATCAACTTCACGAACGTCTGCTACACCGGCTGCCGTTTCTGCGCCTTCGCGCAGCGCCGCACGGACGCCGACGCGTACACGCTCTCCCTGGACCAGGTCGCCGACCGGGCCCAGCAGGCCTGGGACCTCGGCGCGGTCGAGGTCTGCATGCAGGGCGGCATCCACCCCGACCTGCCGGGGACGGCGTACTTCGACATCGCGAAGGCGGTGAAGTCCCGCGTGCCCGGCATGCACGTCCACGCCTTCTCCCCGATGGAGGTGGTGAACGGCGCGACCCGCACCGGGATGTCGATCCGCGAGTGGCTGACGGCCGCGAAGGAGGCGGGCCTCGACTCCGTGCCCGGCACGGCGGCGGAGATCCTGGACGACGAGGTGAGGTGGGTCCTCACCAAGGGCAAGCTCCCCACCGCCACCTGGATCGAGGTGATCTCCACCGCCCACGAGCTGGGCATCCGCTCGTCCTCGACGATGATGTACGGCCACGTCGACCAGCCCCGCCACTGGCTGGGCCACCTCCGCACCCTGGCCGGCATCCAGCAACGCACCGGCGGCTTCACGGAGTTCGTGACGCTCCCCTTCATCCACACCAACGCCCCGGTGTACCTGGCGGGCATCTCCCGCCCCGGCCCCACCATGCGCGACAACCGCGCCGTCACCGCCATGGCCCGCCTTCTCCTCCACCCCTGGATCCCCAACATCCAGACCAGCTGGGTCAAGCTCGGCACGGAGGGAGCGGCCGAAATGCTCCGCTCGGGCGCGAACGACCTGGGCGGCACGCTGATGGAGGAGACGATCTCGCGGATGGCGGGCTCGTCGTACGGCTCCTACAAGTCGGTCAAGGACCTGATCGCCGTCGCCGACGCGGCGGGCCGCCCGGCGAGGCCCCGCACCACCCTGTACGGCGAGGTCCCGGAGGAACGGCAGAAGGCGGCGCGGGCCTCCGACGGACATCTGCCGGAGCTGCTGCCGGTGTTGGAGTGAAGGCGGGGAACTTTCCGGGTGTGTGCTGCTACTCGGTGTCTTTGGGGTGGCGGGTCGACGCGTGGACGAGGTGCACCGTGCGTCGGGCCTCGTCGACGAGATAGCGCACCCGGCCGCCCGCTGTCACCTCGTACTCCCACTGGGCGTATGCGCGACCGCCCAGGTGGCCAGTGGCCAGACGCCCGCGTAGCCGGTGCTGACGGTCGGGATCCCTCCGGGAGAGGGGATCGTCACGCAGTGCCTCGAAGCAGCGACGTGTGTTGCCGGGCGCCTCGGCGCCCAGCTCGCGCGGGGCGACGTCGTCGCCGCGCTTGGGGCTCACGGCGCTGTCACCTCGCCGTGGTCCTCGTCCGGCAGCCGGCGGGTGAGCTTCGGGGTGAGTTCGGGATCGGCGAGGACGCGTGCCGTCGCCCGCCATTCGACGACGACTCGGTGGAGGTTGGCGTGGACGTCCAACTGGGCCACGTCGTGCGTGGCATCGATGAGTTCGGCCACGAACTGCTTCAGCTCGTCCGCCGACAGATGGCGGACCCACGGGAAGACCGAGGGCAGCGCTCTCAGTATGGTTCGCCCGCCGTTGTCGCTGCGGACCAGGGCGGCGAGCAGACGGGCCGTGATGTCCGCTGTTTCCTCTCGCTGCTGGTCATGGCGTGCTGTCGTGAGGTAAAGGTCTTCCCCGTCCCGACGCGTGATGTGCACACGCTGAGTCCGGTCGAGCGTCTCGGCGACGCGCTTCGAGTTTTTCGAAAACTCGGAGAAGGGGACCGTGGGGGTGGACATGATCCGACGGTACTTCGGAACTTATTCCGAAGTCAGTCGCGGAGATCCTCGCCAGGAGCCGATCAGGCGGCCCGAGCGTGCGGGTGTCCCGGGGCGGCGCACGGAGATCGATGGGCGTCCGGGCGCCTCGACATCCCGCCGCAGCGTGGCGCCGCGCACGCTGCCGCTCCGCCATCCGCTGAGCCAGAATGGTGACGGCTGGATCCGGAACGAGGGGACGTACGGGTGGCACAGGCTCGGCTGTCGATGCAGGAGCTGATCGGACGGCGCAAGCGTGCGGGCTTCGTCGGGCGCCGCAATGAACTCGACCTGTTCCGGGGCAACTTCGACACCTCCCCGGAGGACGAACGACACAGCTTCGTCTTCCACATCCACGGCACGGCGGGCGTAGGCAAGTCGTCGCTGGTGCGCGAGCTGGAGGCCGTGGCGACACAGCGGAAGGCGCTCACCGCCTGCACCGACGAGGCGGTGAACAGTGCGCCGGAGGCGATGGCGGCGATCAGCGCGCAGTTCGCCCGGCAGGGCGCGGAGTTGAAGGCGTTCGACAAGCTTCTCGCCGCCTACCGCCAGCGCCGGCACGAGGCGGAGACGGCGTCGGGCGTACTGGAACCCGGGCCGGGCGGTGCCGCGTCTCCGCCACCCTCCGCGGGCAGCATGGCGATGGCCCAGGCCGGGTTGATCGGCCTGGGCATGGTGCCGGGTGTGGGGGCCTTCGCCGGAGCCGTCGACCCGAACCAAGTAGCCTACGGGACGGATCGGTTGAGGGCCGCCCTCAGCGTGCGTTTCCGGAACCACGACGACGTCCAACTGGTCCTGGAGCCGCTCAAGGTCCTGACCCCGGTCTTCGTCTCGGAACTGGACCGGGTGGCCGCCGACGTCCCCTGGATCGCCCTCTTCTTCGACACCTACGAGCGGACCGCGCCCTTCCTCGACGCCTGGCTCCTCGACCTCGTCACGACGGACCGGTACGGCACCCTCCCCGCGAATGTGATCCTCACCCTGGCGGGCCAGCACGGCCCCGACCCGTCCCGCTGGGGCGACTACGCCGGCTTCGTCACCGAGCTGGCTCTGGAGCCGTTCACGGAGTCCGAGGCGCGTCAGCTCCTCGCGGCGAAGCAGGTGGTGGACGAGGACGTCGTACAGGAGGTGCTGCGGCTGTCCGGAGGGCTTCCGGTGCTCGTGTCGACGCTGGCCAAGAACCCGGGCGGCGGCGCGGGAGCGGTGGGTGACCCCAGCGCGACGGCCGTGGAGCGATTCCTGAAGTGGGAGCGGGACCCGGCACGGCGCGCGGTCGCGCTGGCGTGTGCGTTGCCGAGGTGGCTGGACGAGGACGTGTTCCGGGCGGCAGTGGACGACGGGGAGGCCGAGGGGGCGTACGACTGGCTGCGCGGGCTGCCGTTCGCCACCGAGAGGGAGGGCCGGGTCCGCTATCACGACGTCGTGCGCACGGCCATGCTCCGGCTCCAGCGGACGCGCGCACCGAGGCAGTGGGCGGAGGCACACGCACGGCTCGCGGAGGTGTTCGGCCGCTGGCGGGGCGAGACGGAGGAGGGGGTGGACAGGGAGGAGCTGTGGCTCACCGGCACATGGCGTGAGTTGCGGCTCGAAGAGCTGTACCACCTGCTGTGTGCCCGGCCGGGGAACGCTCTGGGGCAGGTCCTCGCGGACGTCGTCAGCGCGTGTGACGCGGATACGGCGGCGGCGCGGGGCTGCGCGCGGGTGCTGTCCGACGTCGGGAAGCAGACGGACAGGGAGACACTACGAGGATGGGGTCGCGACCTTCTCGCCGCGCTCTCGGCGGACCCGTGCGGAGAGTTGTCCGCGCTTGCCCTGCTGCTGGACCGAGCCGACCTCGACGCGTCCGCACGCGCCGACGTGTACAACGCGCGTGGGCGGAAACTGCGGAAGACGGGCAACTACGACGCGGCCCTCGCCGAATACGACCGGGCAGTGACACTGAACCCCGAGTCGGTGGACGCGTACTACGGACGGGGCATCGCCCATTCGCGGCGGCACGACGCGGCAGCGGCTCTGACCGACCTCGATCGAGCCGACCAACTGCTCCCGGGCACCCCACGGATCATCTTCGAGCGGGGAGAGGCCCTGCGGGTCATGGGCCGTTTCGAGGAATCCATCGAGGTGTTCGACCAGGTCCTCGCCCTGGACCCCACATACAACAAGGCATTGGGGAGCCGGGCGAGCAGCAGGTACTCACTCGGCGACCACGACGGGGCGCTCGCCGACTTCGACCGTGCGTTGGAGATCGACGGCGAGTACCTGTGGGGCCTGGTCCAGCGGGGAAAGCTGCACCGGGACCAGGTGAGACCTGATAAGGCGTTCGCCGACCTCGACCGGGCGGTGGAGGTCGCGCCCGACAGCGCGTGGATCGCCTCCGAACGGGGGGACCTCTACCGCTTGGCGGGGCGGAACGAGGAGGCAGCCGAGGAACTCGCGCGTGCCTGCGCACTCGATCCCGAGTACGCCTCCGCGTACGCCGGTCGAGGGTATGCGCTCGCACGACTCGGCCGTGACACGGAAGCACGCGAGGCCTTCGACCGGGCGATCGAGCTGCGTCCCGCCTACGCGTGGGCGCTGGTTCACCGTGCGCTGCTGCGCGGTTCTCTCGGGGACCTGGAAGGCAAACTCGCCGATCTGGAGCGCGCGGTCTCGGCCGACGGAGCGACGGGGAACTGGGCGTTGAGGCATGCACCCATTCCTGGTTGGGCCCAGCACTTGAAGATGGCGGAACTGGTCTCGCTGAGCGGGGACGATGAAGCGGTTGCCGAGCTTGACCGGCTGCTTGAACGTGAACCGAACAACGCGGCCATGCTGGCGAACAGGGGTGTGGTGCGGCTCAGGCGGGGGCAGTTCCTCGCGGCGCTTCGGGACCTGGACCAGGCGATCCTCCTCAGCCCGGATGAGGCGAGCTTGTACGTCGCCCGAGCGCGGGCATGCATTGCGATGGGGCGGCTTCCACAGGCTCTAGCCGACCTCGGGAAGTGCGTCGAACGAGGAGTGGAGCGCGCGTGGACAACCCGCAGAACCGCCGAGGTGCTGTTCTGGTGCGGACGTCACGACGAGGCCCGGCGGCTGTTGGACGATCCGCATGTGGCTACGGAGCGGGGGAGCGACGCCGAGGAAGCGGCGTTGCACTGGTACGTCGATGCCATGACCGAACCGTGGGAACGCGCGCGAAGCTTCGGTGAGTGGGTGCACGCGCCCGACTTCATGTATGAACGGCTCAGGTCGGCACTGATGCTGAGCATGTCGAGGGGGCTGGGAGCAGCAAGGCTCCTGTGGGAACTTCTGCTGGGGATATACGCACAGGCGGACAACGAAGCCGACGTGATGGACAAATTCACGCAGGCGCTGGCCAGTTGTGCCACCGGCGACGGGTCGCGGGCCGACGCGGCGGTCTCCGAGGGACTGTCCCTGAACCACGACTGGGAAGACCTGGCCGACCTGACGGTCCGGCTGACCCTCCTGTCCCGCAGCCCCGACGCCGACCCGGCGCTCTTCGGCCCCCGCATAGTCAGGGTCACCGAGGCCCGCGACGCCTTCCATGCCCGTTACGCGGCGGAGTAAAAGCCGACGAACGCCGCCCACGAGCCGTTCGTGAAGGCGAGTTGTGCGCCCTGCTGGTCCTTGGAGTCGCGGACGTGGACGGTGGTGTTGCTGGGGGGTATCGCGACCTCGACGCACTCAGGGCCTTCGTTGCTGCTGTAGCTGCTCTTGAACCACTTCAGCGTGGGCGTCATGTCTCTTCTCCCAGTACTTTCTCAATGAACGCCAGCGAATCCCGGGGCGTGAGAGCTTGCGCCCGGATCATTCCATAGTGCGTTTCCAGGGTCTGGACCTCACGTGGGTCACTGATCAGTCGGCTGAGGAACTGGACCTCCAAGTGTCCCAAGGCCTTGCCATCCGGGAGTTTCAGCAGCTGAAGCGAGCCGCCCATGCCTGCGTGGTCCTCGCGGTCCGTGGGCATCACCTGGATCACGGCATGCCTCAACTCACCGATCTCCAGCAGATGTTCGAGTTGTCGGCGCAGCACCATTTTGCCCCCGATCGGCCGCCGAAGTGTCACCTCTTCCTGGACAAAGGTGAGCTGCGGGCGGGGCACGCGCTCGAAGACGGTCTTCCGGCCCATGCGCGCGGCGACGTGACGGTCGATCTCGTCCTCCGTGTAAGGAGGTCGCCGCATCGCGTACAACTCCCGTGTGTAATCCGGAGTTTGCAAGAGACCGTGGATGTGGTGGCTGGCGTAGGCGCCCAGCTCAACCGCCTCGTCCTCCAGCTTCTTCAGATCCCGAACCTTCTTCGGATACCGAGCCTTCTCCACGTCCTCCTTCATCGCCGCGAGCTTCCCGCCCGCCCCGAGCACCTCATCCGCCTTGTCCAGGAACTCCGGCTTCGGCGCCCGCCGCCCCCGCTCGACCGACGAGACCATCTCCTCGCCGTACCCGATCGCGGAACCCAGCTCGGACTGCCGCATACCCGCCGCCTCGCGCCATGCCTTGATCTGCCGCCCAACCGCACTCAGTACGGCTGCGGATTCCTCGTCCTCCACACCGCTCACCAACTTCCCGCCTCCCGCCTCTCACGTACCAGCCGTACGGCCCGCGACGGCACCCGGACAGTCACGCCAGGTACCGGGGTCGTCACTGTTCAGGGTAGGAACGAGCGGCCACGCTGAGTGACGTGAACCAGGAAACCCTTCGCCAAGTCCCCGGCAGTGCGTACCTCTTCAGGGTGCGGTTGTCCGCCACTCGAAGAGGTGCTCGACTGGCCAGGCTGCTCACCGAACGCCAACTCGACACATGGGGCGTGCTGTTCGGGGACGCGACGCAGGTCGTGGCCGAGTTGGCGTCGAACGCGGTGCTCCATGGCCGGGTACCGGGACGGGACTTCCGGCTGAGGCTCAAGCTCGACCCCGGCCCCGGCAGCAGCCTCCGTATCGAGGTGACCGACGCCCGAGCTGACCGAATCCCGCGTACCCCCGACCCAGGCGCGACGGACGCGGAGTCGGGCAGGGGCCTACTGCTGATCGCGGCCTACGCGGACCGCTGGGGCGTCGACGAGGCGCCTGCGGGCTGCAAGACGGTGTGGGCCGAGTTGACGGTGCCGGGGCGTGGGGCTCCGTGATGCGGCAGGTCACGGCGCCAGAGGCCAACCCTGGCCATTCACCGGAGTTGGGCGAGGTGACGCCGAGATAGCAGTGCTGGACCAGGTCGCCGAGCACGCCGGCGGAACCGTCCGCAAAGCCCTGGTCGACCAGGGCTTCAAGAACCAGGTGGTCATGCACGGCGCCGGCCTGGGAATCGACGTCGAGGTCGTCGCACGCAACCCGCAGGACAAGGGGTTCGTGCCGCAGCCGAAGCGGTGGAGGGTCGAGCAGACGTACGGGATCCTGATACTGCACCGGCGTCTGGTCCGCGACCACGAGCACCGCCCCTCCTCCTCCGCCTCCCGCGTCTACTGGGCGATGACCCACGTCATGACCCGACGCGGACCGGTCGCCAATAACATTCCGACACGGCCTGCAAGGCCGCCGCCCTGTCCACGTGGGACGGGCGGCGGCCTTGCAGGATGCGGTCACACGGCGGGGCACCGCTTCGGTGCCCCGCCGCCGGGACACGTCAGTCCACCCACCACTTGCCACACTTGGTGATGCCGTCGAACTCCCCACAGGCGCGTGCGGCGAAGTTGGAATTGAAGACGGACTGCGTGCGGCTGCCGGTGTAGGGGCCGCACATCTTCCAGCCATCGCTCTTCGCCTGCTGGTCGCTGACAGTGCCCTTGAAGTTGGGGAACGAGTGGAAGCTGCGGTCGACCCACAGCCGGTCGCCGGCCTTGCGGCCGGACTTGATCTCCGCGCGGCTGTAGCGGTCGAGCGCCGACTCGTTTTGCAGCTCGACGCGGCGGCCCCTGAAGTCGAACGAGGCTCCGGACTCGACGGCGCGGAAGACGCCGACGACGGCAATGCCGTCACAGTCGTCCTCGGTGGCCGAGGCCACGGACGCGGGGACGAACACTATGGCGCCGCTGCTGATCAGCACGGCCGAGGCCGCGACCACGCGGCCCATACGGGGCTTCTTCACATGGGTTCCTTTTTTGGGTGACATGGACGGGTGGGGAGCTACCGCTGCGCTGGACAGGCCGAGACCCCGCTGAATGAAGTGCATCGTCATCCGTTCATCCGATGACGTTTGCGACATCCACAGATTCCAGGACGCCGGGGCCCCAACGACAACAGCTGCCGCCATACCCGGGACAGTGGGACCACCCCACCCCTGTTGACCTGTGGAAACAGGGAGACCCTGGGATGGCGCTGGGATGCGGGGACGACTCGCGCCGTGTCGGCCGACCATCGGATGCGGCCGACGTCGCTCGTCAGTCGCGCCGGTTTCCGCATTGTCGCCGGCAGTGGTCATGGGGGCCCACCCGGCGGGGCTGCGGTACCAGTAGTCGCCGAAACTGTCCGTCTGCGCAGCTTCCTCCAACGGACATCACCTTATGAACCGCCCACTAAAGCCCCGGTCATCGCGACTGCCCGTACGGACCGCTGATCCCCATGCCTGAGCTAACTCCGGACGCGCTCCGCGCCGCGGTCGCCCGGATCGCGCCGAGGCGTGTTCCCGCGCTCACGCAGCATCCGTTCGAGGCGACGACGAACGCACAGCAGACGCAGAGCCTCGCGCCGCTGCGGCCACCGGCCGAGATCCGGGCGATCCGGGAGGCCGCCGAAGCCGAGGCGGGTTTGTGACGGGGTGGACACCCTCGCCGTACCGAGACACGAGTGCGTGTACGTCCGCAACATGACTTGGTACGGCTGACGGGCGTGGTGTCAGTGTCGGTCAGTCGGTCAGTCGGTCAGTCGGTCAGTCAGTCGGTCAGTCGGTCAGTCGGTCAGTCGGCCGTCCGGTCGTTCGTGGGGAGGCAAGTCACCAGCAGCACCACCCCGCTCAGCAGGAAGACGCGGAGGGCGGCGTCGAGGCCGTTCCAGTCGCCGGACTGCCACATGACGAACCACTCGCCGCCGATGGCGATGAAGCCGGCGCCGAAGAGGAGGAGGACCATGAGGAGGCCGAGGGTGCTGTAGCGGCGGGCGGTGGGGAAGGCGCGGTTGCCGAGGGCTCTGGCCCAGAAGTAGGTGGCCGCGATGAGGATCAGCGCGGAGACCGTCTCCCAGACGATGATGAGGACGTAGGCCGCGTCCTGGATGCCCTTCGATTCGATGGCCCGCCACATGAGGTCCTCGTCCTTGAACGTGGTGTCCATGGCGAAGACATGGCGGACGAACTGCTGGTTCGTGCCGAAGTCGGTGATGTTGCTGAACGCGACGAGAGCCATGTAGAGGGCGACCGTGCCGACTAGCAGCGTCGAGGCCAGGGGGAGGAGTGAGCCGCGGGGGGTCTGCTTTTGAGCCATGGTCCAACTATCTGCATGGACGTGGATCAACCCCAGGTGATTTTCGGCGCCTTGGATCAAAACGAGAGCCGCCGATGGCGGAAAACCGAGGATGTCCGGAGGGGTGCGGTCGTCGGCGTTCACGTCGAGCAGGCGTCGGCTGTCCGTCAGCTGTCCGTCAGCTGTACAACGTTGTCCACATCCGCGCGTTTTGACGATCGGAGCGGCAGAACGGCTGTGTCCCACGAGACGTTTCGCGCTCTCCGAGAGCCCTGAACGGACCGTTCCCGTTCCATTACAGTGCTGGACTGTCGAGCCGTACGGGCGTACGGATGTACTGACGTACTGACGTACGGGTCGGGCAAGGGCCGTGAGGAGGCCGGGGTGGGTGCGACAGTCGGTGCCGTCTGGGGGCGGGTCGAGCAGCAGGACTTCCGCAGCCGCGTGCGCGGGACGCTGCTGGGCGCGGCCGTCGGCGACGCGCTGGGCGTGCCGGTCGACCAGCTCACCCTGGCGCAGATCGGTGAGGCGTACGGCCCGGAGTGGCTGACCGATCTGGCCTCCGCGTACGGCAGACGCGGCGCCATCACCGACCTCACCCAGCTCACCCTGTTCACCGTCGACGGTCTGATCCGCGCCCAGGTCCGCCGTGACACCGGCGTCTGGCACCCGCCGACCGACCTGCACCGGGCGTATCTGCGCTGGGCCGCGACCCAGCGGGACTGGGGTCCCGACGAGCGCCGCAAGGACGACGGCTGGCTCGCCCGCGAGGAGTGGCTCTACGCCCGCCGCGACCCGTCCCTCATCTGCCTCCTCGGCTTCGCCGACGGGACCATGGGCACCCTCGACGCCCCCAAGAACCCCGGCGCGTCCGGCGCCGAGGCCGCCGCCCGCTCCGCCCCCTTCGGCCTCCTCGTCGGCTGGGAACCCCAGTTGGTCTTCCAGCTGGCCGTCGAGTGCGCGGCCCAGACCCACGGCCACCCCACCGCGTACCTGGCCGCCGGCTCCTACGCCGTCATCGTCCACGCCCTCGCGCGGGGCGAGAGCCTCGACGCCGCCGTCCAGAAGACCCTGGTGCTGCTGGCCGCCCGCCCCGGCCACCAGCCCGTCGCCGACGCCCTCCAACAGGCCGTCACCGCCGTCCGCCAGGGCGCGCCGTCCCCCGCCGTGGTCGAGCAGCTCGCCGGCGACGGCGCGGCCGCGGGCCTGCTGGCCGTCGCCGTGTACTGCACCCTCGTCGGCGAGGACGTACGCCACGGCCTGTGCCTCGCCGTCAACCACGGGGGCCCTTCGGGAGCAGCCGGCGCGCTGACGGGCGGCCTGCTCGGCGCCCTCCACGGCGAGACCGCCCTGCCCCCCGCCTGGCTGGCGGAACTGGAAGGCCGCCCCACGATCCTCGTCCTCGCCGACGACTTCGCCCTGGAAATGACCCAGGGCCCGGCCCTGCACGCCCCGGGCGGGGCGGTACCGGGGTGGCTGACGCGCTACCCGCGCGCCTGAGACGGGAGCGCCCCGACAGGGGCGCGGGGAACTGCGCGACCAGCCACGACGCGGCGGCACTCGGGGAGCGGCGGAAGCCCGCACGGCGTCCTGAGCCGGGGGCCGGATAGCGTGCCGATCATGGCTGACTGGAACATACGTCCTGCCCTGGCGACGGACGTCGAGCCCATTGCCGAGCTGCGGGCCGTGGTCATGCGCCCGGACCTCGAACGCCTCGGCCGCTACGACCCCCACCGCGTCCGCCAACGCTTCCGCGACTCCTTCGACCCGGCCCACGCCTGGATCATCGAGGTCGGCGGCATCTTCGCCGGCTGCGTGGCCCTCCGCCCGACCGCCGAGGCCCATTGGCTGGAGCACTTCTTCCTGGCCCCGCATCTCCAGGGCACCGGCATCGGCACAGCCGTACTCCACGACCTCCTCGACCGGTGCGACCGCACCGCCGTCCCGGTCCGCCTGAACGTCCTGCAGGGAAGCCCGGCCAGACGCCTCTACGAGCGCCTCGGCTTCCGCCTGGAGACCGAGGACCCGGTGGACGTGATCATGGTGCGCGCGCCGGGCGGCGGGTGAGGCGGCGACCACGCCTCCGTGACGTGCCGGCGCGGGCCTGCTGCACCGGGACGCGGAAGCCTTCCGCGACAACCGGCCCGCGTACCGCATCGCCGAGCCCTGATCGTTTCTACCACGCGATCATGCGGAACCCGCCAGGACCGGAGCACCGACATCACCGACCCCCGAAACAGGTTTCGTGTCGCGTGCGGGGCGCCCTACCGTAGCCCGGTGACCACTCAGATGATCATCCTCAACGGCGGTTCCAGCTCGGGGAAGTCCGGGATCGTACGGTGCCTGCAAGCCGAACTGCCGGAACAGTGGCTGGCGTTCGGGGCCGATTCCCTCATCGACGCGATGCCCGCGCGGATGCAGACGGCGGACGGCGGCATCGAGATCTCGGCCGACGGCGAGGTCAACATCGGGGCTGACTTCCGCGCACTGGAGCAGGCCTGGGCCCAGGGCGTCGTGGCCATGGCCCGCGCGGGCGCCCGCATCATCATCGACGACATCTTCCTCGGCGGAGCGGCTTCCCAGCAACGCTGGCAGAAGCTCCTCGACGGCTTGGACGGCTTGGACGGCTTGGACGGCTTGGACGGCCTGGACGTGCTCTGGGTCGGAGTCCGCTGCGACAGCATCGTCGCCGCCGGCCGTGAGGTCGCCCGGGGAGACCGCGTCCAGGGAATGGCCGAGGCGCAGGCGGACATCGTCCACGAGGGCGTGCACTACGACCTGGAGGTCGACACCACCCACACCGAGTCCCTGACCTGCGCCCGCACCATCGCGGCCCACGTCAGCTGACCGAAGCCGACCTACGGTCCGCGACGCGTATCAGGCCTCGAACAGCAGGTCGTACGGCTCGTTCTCCGGTGTGAAGACGAGGACGTAGTCCTTGCCGAGGCCCACCGCCACCTCGTGGAGGCGGGCCAACGCAACCGACTGACCATGCCGGTCACCGTCCTCCAGCAGGACCGGGGCGCCGCCCTCGGCTACGACGCCACCACCATCTGGCGCGCCTGGGCCCCCGGCCACCGCCACTCCACGGTCCCCTACGGCCACTTCATGGCGGAGGAGGCCCCGGCCGACGTCACGAAGGCCCTACGAGCCCTGCTCGCCCGCTGACCGACCAGCCGCCGCCCCTTGCTGAGAGCCAACCGGCCACCCCGCCCAACAGCCGTGAGGGCCGCCCCCGGGCCATCTCCCGGACACGGCCCTCACGGCCTCACACGGCCCTCACGGCCTCACTCACGAACCCCCCGTACCCCGTACCCCGTACCCCGTACCCCCGTACCCCCGTACCCCCGTACGTGGCGCCCTCAGACCCCGCTGGGACTGGACGCGTCCTTCCCCTGAGCCGGCACCGCGGCCGCGGCCCCGGTCCCGCCCTTGCCGTCTCCGTCACCGTCCGAGTTGATGATCTCGATGATCGCGAGCCGCTCGGGCGTGTCCTCCGGCTTGATGAAGCCGATGACGATGTACAGCACCAGCGAGACGGCCAGCGGGATGGACACCTGGTACTGGAGCGGAACCCCGCCCTCGACGTTCCAGTGGATCGGATAGTTCACCAGCCAGAAGGCGAACAGCCCGCACGCCCAGCTGGTGAGCGCCGCCGTCGGCCCCGACCGGCGGAACGGCCGCAACAGACCCAGCATCATCGGGATGGCCATCGGGCCCATGAGCCCGGCGACCCACTTGATGACGACGGTGATGATGTCCTTGAAGGCGGGCGAGTTGACCTGCGTGGCCGCCGCCATCGACAGGCCCAGGAACACGACCGTCGTGATCCGGGCGACCCGCAGCCCCTGCCCCTCGCTCCACGTCCGCGCCCGGCGCCAGATCACCGGCGCGCAGTCCCGCGTGAAGACGGCCGCGATGGCGTTCGCGTCGGACGAGCACATGGCCATCGTGTGGGAGAAGAACCCGACGATGACGAGGCCCAACAGCCCGTGCGGCAGCAGCTGTTCGGTCATCAGGGCGTACGAGTCCGAACCGTCGCCCTTCACCGACGTCACCAGCAGCGGCGACATCCACATCGGGAAGAACAGCACCAGCGGCCAGACCAGCCACAGGATCGCCGACAGCCGGGCGGAGCGCTCGGCCTCGCGCGGGGTCGCCGTGGCCATGTAGCGCTGGGCCTGGTTGAGCATGCCGCCGTTGTACTCGAAGAGTTTGATGAACAGGAAGGCGAGCAGGAAGACCGTGCCGTAGGGGCCCACCAGCGGCTCGCCGTGGCCCTTCAGCTCCGGGCGGTCCCAGACCCCGAAGAAGCCGCCGTAGTCGCCCAGCTTCCCCGCGACGGCGATGAACATCGCGATACCCGCCAGCAGTTGGATCACGAACTGGCCCAACTCCGTGAGCGCGTCCGCCCAGAGGCCGCCGATCGTGCAGTAGACGGCCGTGATCGAACCGGTGATCAGGATGCCCTGGTTCAGGGAGATGCCCGTGAAGACCGACAGCAGGGTCGCGATCGCGGCCCACTTCGCACCGACGTCCACGATCTTCAGCAGCATGCCGGACCAGGCCAGCGCCTGCTGGGTGCCGAGGTTGTAACGGTTCTTCAGGTATTCGAGAGGGGACGCCACGTGCAGTCGCGAGCGCAGCCGGTTGATACGCGGCGCGAACAGCTTGGAGCCGATGGCGATGCCGAGGGCGATGGGGAACGACCAGGTCACGAAGGACGTGACGCCGTAGGTGTACGCGATGCTGGCGTACCCGGTGAACATCACCGCGCTGTAGCCCGACATGTGGTGCGAGATGCCGGAGAGCCACCAGGGCATTTTGCCGCCGGCGGTGAAGAAGTCGCTGACGTTGTCCACGCGTTTGTGCGACCAGACGCCGATCGCGACCATCACACCGAAGTAGCCGATGAGCACGGCCCAGTCGAGACTATTCATGGGCCCCCTTCCAGGGTCCGCCGCCAGGGTCAGGCATGTGAACTCTGGGTTCGGTGGCATGCCCACGGCAAGCAAGTGGAAGGTCAAGAGGCAGTAAAAAAGTTCCGAGCAATGACTTGGGTTTATGTATATGAACGACGAGTGGCCGAAAAAGATCACTCTCGTTCATCGGTAGGACGTCGGCGAGGCCAGGTCAGCGCATCAGTTCCCCGGCGTTGACGAGCAGCGACTGGCCGGTGATCGCCCGTGCGCGGTCGGAGGCCAGGAAGGCCGCGGCGTCCGCGACATCCCCGTCCGTGGCCAGCTCCGGCAGCGCCATCCGCTCGGTGAGCCGCGCCAGCACCTCCGCCTCGGACACGCCCTCACCGTGCGCCGCGAACCGCACGTACGCCTCCACCGGCGGCCCCCACATCCAGCCCGGCAGCACGGTGTTGACCCGTATCCGGTGCGGTCCCAGCTCCCGTGCCAGCGAGTACATCGCGCTCGTCAGCGCGCCCTTGGACGCCGCGTACGCCGCCTGCCGCACCTGGGAGGGCGCGGACACCGCCGACTGTGTGCCGATGATGACGACCGACCCGCCGCCCGCCGCCTTCAGGGCGGGCAGGCAGGCCCGGGTCATCCGCAGGGTGCCCAGCAGGTTCACGTCCAGGACCGCCTGCCAGGTGGTGAAGTCGGCGTCCTCCAGGCCCCCGAAGTAGCTGTCCCAGGCCGCCACGTGCACCACCGCGTGCACGCCTCCGAACCGCTCCCGCGCGAGCGCCGCCAGCGCCGCGCACTGTGCCTCGTCGGTGATGTCGGTCGCCCGGTACGCCGTGTGCGCGCCGTCCGGGTCCACGTCCGCCGCGGCCTTGGCGAGATTCGCCTCCGTGCGCGCCCCCAGCACCGCGTTCCCGCCGTCCCGTACGACCGCCGCGGCGACCCGCTGACCCAGCCCGGCCCCGACTCCCGAGACGACGACGGTCTTTCCCGCGAGCAGTGTCATCGGAGGCCTCCCGGCTCTGGCGCATCATCTGACGGAGCGTCAGAGTATGGGCGACCGCCGATGGACGGAAGGGGAAGACCCATGAGCGAGGGCAAGCGCGTGAGCGAGGACAAGCGCATGAGAGAAGACACCCGCAGCGCCACGTACGCCGAACTGGCCGCCGTCGGTCCGTACGGCGTACGCCCCGGCCACGCCCTGATCACGATGGTCGAGCCGCACCCGGGCCACGAGTACGCGTACAACCGCTGGTACGAGGACGACCACTACTACGCGGGCGCGATGGCCATGCCCTGGATGTTCGCCGGGCGCCGCTGGGTGGCCACCCGCGATCTCCAACTCCTGCGTACGCCCGAGAAGTCGGCGATCGCCCAGCCGGTCACCGCCGGCTGCTACCTCTCCACGTACTGGATCACCGACGGCCGCTACGACGACCACATGAGGTGGACCGTCGCCATCAACAAGCGGCTGAATCGCGACGCACGCGTCCACCAGGACCGTACGCATGTCTTCACCGCGTTCCAGGACCACGAGGCGACCGTCTACCGCGACGGAGCCGCCGGGCCCCGCGACTTCCACGCCCTCGACCACCCGTACGCGGGCCTCGTGCTGCAGGTGATCGACGCCGAAGGGCCCAAGGAGCGCGCCGAGCTGCTGGAGTGGCTGCGGGCCCGGCACCTGCCCAAGCGGCTCGCCGGGTCGCCGGCCGCGATGGTCACCGTCTTCCGGCCCACCCCGCTGCCCCTCGACCGGATGTCGTACGTCAAGCAGGTCGAGGGCGTCGACACCCGCCTCACGCTTCTCTGGTTCCTGGAGACCGACCCGCGCGACTGCTGGGAGGCGTACTTCGGCGGACTGGGGGAGGCGGTCGCCGAAGGCGGGCTGGGGAGGCTGGAGTTGCTGGCACCGTTCGTTCCCACGGTGCCGGGGACGGACAAGTACGTGGACCGGCTGCGGTGATCCCGGGGTGATCGGCTGCGGCGACCCCGGGGGTGAGGTGGGGGCAAGGCCGAGCCCCCTCGGCCAGGACGGCGGGCCGGTCGAGAGGGCTCTGTCAGTGGGTGTATGTGAAGTTGGGGTGGTGGTGATGGTTGTGGTGAACCATGGTCACGCGAGGTCGAAGGCTCCTCGGCTGACCTCGGTCACGAACGCGTTCCACGAGCCTGCGGGGAACGCCAGCGTCGGACCGTCGGAAACCTTGGAGTCGCGCACGGACAGAGCCGAGAGGACGGGGGACTTGACCTCGACGCACGCGCCGTTGCCCGTGGAGTAAGACGACTTGACCCACGTGTCCGTGGCGCCTTGCTGAATTGCCATTTCTGCTCCGCTTGCCGGTTTGTCGTTGAGTTGTTGTCGCCGAGCCGTGGAATGTTGCTGTCCGTCTCCGGAATCCACGGTTCGGTTTGCGCCAAGGTCGTTGATTTCCTTGGCGTGATCGACGCTACTCGCCAACATCGGTCGACGAAGCAACTATTCACTCGAGTGGGTGGCATATTCCATCAGGGTCTTCCCTCTGAGTGTGTCGAGGGTGTATCTTCCGGCCCCTTCAGTCCCACTGAGGCTTGAAGCACGGGTTCAGTGGGGGCGGAGTTGCGCGTACTCCTTCGCGATCCCCGCGATGAACTGGCGGGATTGATCCACATTCAGGGCCTGTGCCCTCAAGTGCTCGTACATGACGCTGTATTTCTGGACGTCGGCGGGTTTCTCCAGGTACAGGTCGCTGGTGACACCCTCGATGTAGACGACGCTGGAATCCGACGCGTCCGGGAACTCCAGAATCGCGTACTGCCCGTTCAGTCCGGGGTGCGCGCCCATGTCGAAGGGGATCACCTGCACGGTGACGTGCGGGAGTTGGGACTGCTCGACCAGGTACTCCAGCTGCTCGCGCATGAGGGAGCGATTGCCCACGACACGGCGCAGCGCGGACTCGTCGAGGACCGTCCACAGCCGCAGGGGGCCCTCCGGAGCGGAGATACGTTCCTGTCGCCTCAGCCGTACCTGGACCCGCTTGTCGATGTCGCCGGGCGTGGTCTCGGGCAGCGCGCCCGCGATGAGGGCCTCGGCGTACGGGCGGGTCTGCAGCAGCCCGGGGACGACCTGGGGGTCGTAGACGCGCAGGCTGGCCGCGTCGGTCTCCAGGCCGATGTAGACGCTGTACGGGACATCGCCGAACGCGTGCCACCAGCCCTGCTGGCGGGAGTCCTTGGCCATCTGCATCAGTGAGTCGACGACACGCTGGTCCTCGACGTCGTAGACCCCGCAGAGGTCGCGGACGTCACGCTGACTGATGCTGCGGCGGCCGTTCTCCAGGCGGCTGATCTTCGACTGGGAGACCAGCAGCCGCTCGGCGACCTCCTCGGCGGTCATGCCCTTGAGCTCGCGGAGCCGACGCAGCTCCTGGCCCAACCGGCGTCGCCTGACGGTGGGATTGACATTGGACGCCACGGGACGTGCACCTCCGGCTGCGTGCCTCTACTTTGCGTATCTGCTGTTGAGCAGATTGCCACCAAGGTGCTGAGTACCGCTGGAAAACAGCGGATATGCGCTGCGCACGCGCCGTTTGCGCCGGTGTTTTTCCACCGTGGAGGGATCTCCGCCGGATGTTGGCGCATGTACTGCGTGCATGTACTGCGTGCATGTACTGCGCGCTTGTCCACGGACGTACGCGAACATGCGGCCGCGCGGGGCGGTGCGGTCGTGTCGTACGAGCCGACCGGTCGTAGCCGGTCCGCCGTACGTTCGGCCGCACGCGCCCCGCGCGAGCCGGCGGCTCCCGAACCGGGTCCTGGGGTCCCTTCGAGCGGTTCGGTGCCGGCGGTACAAGCGGTGCGAGTCGTGCTGTTGTGCTGTCGTGAAGCGGGTGAAGCGCGTGGTGCGGTGGGGTCGGGACCCGCGGCTCTGGGGTCCGGCACCCACGCGCACCTCTGTGCCTCAGCGCATGCTTCGCGTGCTTCTCAGTGCGCCACTACGCGGGCCATCGAGCCGCGTCGTGGCTGCATCGGAACGCCGCGCGCGGGTTCCGGTGCGGGTTGCCTGGCGCCGGGGGCGGCCTGACGGCCGGTCGGTGCCGGGCTGCGACGTGGCTGTGCGGCCACGCCGTTCTGCACGTCCATGACGGCGTGGGCCACCAAGCCGCCCATGGGGTCGTGCCGGATCAGGTCCCGCAGCCGGGAGCGGGACGAGCGTCCCTCGTTCCCCGGATACAGGTGCTTGCCGAGGCCGACCGCGTGCGCCAGTGCGGCGAGCGCCGCGGTCCGCGGGTCCGGCGGGACGCCGGTGCGGATCGCGGAGTCCAGTCGGGTTCTGATCTCCCGGCTGATCTCGGTCTGACTCGCCTGGTAGCGAGTCGTCGGCAGTACTCCGCACATCTGGCCCGCCACGGCATGCACCATGCCGCACCGCTCCAGATGCGAGAGGTAGGTCTGGCGAAGCCCGAGACGCGGCCCGCCTATCCAGTGGACGGCCCGTACGGGAGCGCCACGCCTTCGCAGCAACTCCAACGCGCAGTCCAGTGTCGGATCTCCAGTCGGCCGTGGGGACACCACGGCGATACGATCCCCGTCTGGGGCTATCCGTCCGGCCAGCGCCAGCTCCACTAGCTGTGCTCCGGCCAGACCAAGGTCGAGCGACTGCGGCTGTGCGGTGGTACCCGTGGCCGGGTCCAACGCCAGCAGTAGAAGCTCTTCCGGAATACTTCTGCGGCTCCTGCCCATCCATGCCTCCCCGCGTGGATGAATGACAGGGTGACCCCTCTCACATTGGTCTGTCGAGGGTGCGTGACCGAAACGTAGTGGAACCGGTAGGTATGTCGTTCTCGTCTACCGGAGGGGTTAAGCCCGCACACAGGACACTGGTACATGGTTCGGACAGCGGCGCGCCGCGGGGGTGCGGCGGTGACTAGTGTCCGGGCGGCGGGTTTTTTCACGAATTCACGGTTCGGTTGGGCGCGCGCTCCTAGGACGGGCGGCGCGCGGGAGGAGGCATCGGTGGCGGGCACGTCCCCCGACAGGTCGAAGCGGTACGAGTCGTCGACGGAGTCGACGCCGGGGAACGAACCACCGATCCGGGACACCCCGGACCCCGGCCCCGCCAAACCATCCCCGGACCCTCGCCTCTCGATGTTCCGGGAGTCCGCCCCGAAGGTCGACCAGGCGACAGCGGTCTTCTCCCGCCGGGCGCTGCTGGAGGCGGCCGAGGCGGAGGGCCTGAAGCTGGACGACGCCGAGCCGGACACGGGTGCGGACACGGTGAAGCCCGGGGGGCGGGAGACCGCCGAGACGGAGGCCGCTCGGACGGAGACGGACGACCCCGAGCCCGACCGGCCTGACGCAACGGACACCGAGAACTCGGGAGAGCCTGGGTCGGACGCCGAAGGGTCGGGAGAGGCCGGGTCGGCCACCGAGGGGTCGGACGCGGGGGGTTCGGGCGCCGATTCGGGCGACGCGGGGTCGGACGTCGAGGACTCGGGCGCCGATGAGCGTGACGCCGGGTCGGACGCGGGGGGTTCGGGCGCCGATTTGGGCGACGCCGGGTCGGATGCCGAGGACTTGGGCGCCGATGAGCGTGACGCCGGGTCGGACGTCGACTCCGGCGACGGGGAGGGCGCGGACGACGCCGTGAAGAGCCCGGACGGCTCCACGGCGGCGCAGGACGACGCCGACGAGGACGAGGACGGCCGGGGCGCGGACGAGGACGAGGCCTCCGGCAGGAAGCCTGCGGCTGGGGCTGACGCCGAGGACGGTGACGCCGACCCGCGCGAGCGGGGTGCTGCCGCGCCCACCCGTGCCGCCGCAGCGGTACAGGTGCCCGCAGCTCGGGCGGGGGAGGGGGCGGGCCCCGAGGCCGACGCCGAAGCCCAGGCCGACGCC